>DQGF01000291.1:26792-30657 GCA_003525045.1 Pseudomonas sp.
CTGGCCAACGCTCAAGGATCTGAAACGTGATTGGACGCTTGCGCGGCACACTGGCTGAGAAACAGCCGCCGCACCTGATTCTGGATGTAAATGGTCTGGGGTATGAGCTGGAAGTGCCCATGACCACGCTTTATCGCTTGCCGTCGGTCGGTGAACCACTGACCTTGCACACCCATTTAGTCGTACGCGAAGACGCGCAGTTACTCTATGGCTTCTTCGGCAAGCGTGAGCGAGACTTTTTTCGCGAATTGATCCGTCTCAATGGTGTAGGCCCGAAACTGGCCCTGGCCTTGATGTCGAGTCTGGAGGTCGACGAACTGGTGCGTTGCGTGCAGTCCCAGGACACCTCCGCCCTGACCAAGGTGCCAGGCGTGGGCAAGAAGACTGCCGAGCGTTTGCTGGTGGAGCTCAAGGATCGCTTCAAGGCGTGGGAGACTGTGCCGGCGATGTTCGCCCTGGTGCCAAACCAACCGGGTGGGCCCGATGCGGTCCCGGTCGCCACCGCCGAAAATGACGCGGTCAGCGCGCTGATTTCCCTGGGCTACAAGCCGCAGGAAGCCAGCAAGGCGATTTCCGCCATCAAGGAGAAAGGTTTGAGCAGTGAAGACATGATTCGTCGTGCCCTGAAGGGAATGATTTAAGTGATTGAAGCTGATCGTCTGATCGCCGCCACGGGTGCTCCCCGTGACCGCGAGGAAGTCCAGGACCGGGCGATTCGCCCCGTCAGCCTGGCCGAATACATTGGCCAGCCGACTGTTCGCGAGCAAATGGAACTGTTCATCCAGGCTGCCCGTGGACGTAACGAGTCCCTGGACCACACACTGATCTTCGGCCCGCCGGGTCTGGGTAAAACCACTCTGGCCAACATCATCGCCCAGGAAATGGGCGTATCGATCAAAAGCACGTCGGGTCCGGTCCTTGAGCGTCCGGGTGACCTGGCCGCGCTGCTGACCAACCTTGAGCCTCACGACGTGCTGTTCATCGACGAAATCCATCGGTTGTCACCGATCGTCGAAGAAGTGCTGTACCCGGCCATGGAAGATTTCCAGCTCGACATCATGATCGGCGAAGGGCCGGCTGCACGCTCGATCAAGCTTGACCTGCCGCCGTTCACCCTGGTCGGCGCGACCACGCGGGCCGGGATGCTGACCAACCCGTTGCGTGACCGCTTCGGCATCGTCCAGCGCCTGGAGTTCTACAGCACCGCCGACCTGGCCACGATTGTCAGCCGTTCGGCGACCATCCTTGGTTTGCCCCTGGACCCGGAGGGTGCCTTTGAAATCGCCCGCCGTGCCCGCGGCACCCCGCGGATCGCCAACCGCCTGCTGCGCCGGGTGCGGGACTTTGCCGAGGTTCGCGCCAAGGGCCACATCACCAAACCGATCGCCGACCTGGCCTTGAACCTGCTGAATGTCGACGAGCGTGGCTTCGATCACCAGGATCGACGTCTGTTGTTGACCATGATCGAGAAATTCGATGGCGGCCCGGTCGGGGTGGACAGCCTGGCGGCCGCGATCAGCGAAGAGCGCCACACCATCGAAGATGTGCTGGAGCCGTACCTGATCCAGCAGGGCTATATCATGCGCACGCCGCGGGGGCGGGTGGTGACGCGGCATGCCTATCTGCATTTCGGCTTAAACATTCCGTCACGATTGGGCGAGATGCCCGTGGTAGACGAATTCCTTGATGCCGTGGACGATTAATTAACTTTTGCGTGCTGAATTTTCGGGCATTGTGCTGTCCTAGGACCGTACTTTCGCGAGAAAGCCGCAGAACAATGAAAAACAGTTGCCTTGCCGGATTGGCAACCTGAGGAGTAAGCACTAGAGTATGCGCGCGCAAAACGGGCTTGAGCCTTTCGCATTTCGTTGTCGCGTTTATTACGAGGACACCGATGCGGGCGGCATCGTGTATTACGTCAATTACCTCAAGTTTATGGAACGGGCTCGAACCGAGCGGCTCCGGGAGCTGGGCTTTGCCCAGTCGGCGCTGGCAGGTGAGGACCTGTTGTTTGTCGTGCATTCCAGCGAAGCGCGTTACCACGCGCCGGCGCGACTGGACGACGAACTGCTGGTAAGCGCTGAAGTAATCGAATTGAACCGTGCCAGCCTGCGCTTCAAACAGCAGGTCAGGCGGGCTACGGATAATGTGCTGCTCTGCGAAGGGCAGTTTCTGGTGGCCTGTGTGCGCACTGACAGTTTAAAACCCCGGGCCATTCCCGAAGCTCTACGTGCGGCCTTTGCCGACGTGAGCGGCGCGGGTACACACTCAAAGCAGGAGATAAAGCGTGGAAGCTAACGTCGTCGACCATTCCTCCATGTGGAGCCTGGTCAGCAATGCCAGTATCGTGGTGCAACTGGTAATGCTGATCCTGGTAGCCGCATCGGTGACCTCATGGATCATGATCTTTCAGCGCAGCAACCTGCTGCGCGCCGGTCGACGTGCCCTGGAGAGCTTCGAGGAGCGCTTCTGGTCGGGTATCGACCTGTCCAAACTCTACCGTCAGGCCGGCAGCAATCCTGATCCGGATTCGGGCGTCGAGCAGATCTTCCGTGCCGGTTTCAAGGAATTCTCCCGTCTGCGCCAGCAGCCTGGCGTTGATCCGGAAGCGGTCATGGAAGGCGTGGCCCGTGCCATGCGCGTCGCCATTTCCCGTGAAGAAGAAAAACTCGAGCAGAGCCTGCCGTTCCTCGCCACCGTCGGTTCGGTCAGCCCCTACATCGGTCTGTTCGGTACGGTCTGGGGCATCATGAACTCCTTCCGTGGCCTGGCCACTGCCCAGCAAGCGACCCTGGCCACTGTGGCTCCAGGCATCGCCGAAGCACTGATTGCCACCGCGATCGGTCTGTTCGCCGCGATCCCGGCCGTTATCGCTTACAACCGTTTTGCTGCTCGCAGCGAAACCCTGCTGAGCCGTTACTACACCTTCGCCGACGAATTCCAGGCGATCCTGCACCGCAAAGTGCACACCAGCGAAGAATAAGCAGGTAATTTCCAATGGCTTTAATCGCTCGAGCTCGCAAAAAGCGCAAGCCGGTTGCCGAGATGAACGTGGTGCCTTACATCGACGTGATGCTGGTACTGCTGGTCATCTTCATGGTGACCGCGCCGATGCTCAATCAGGGCGTGAAAGTTGATCTGCCCAAGGTTTCCAGCGAAGCCTTGCCGCAGGACAACAACACCCAGGTCCTGACCATTTCGATCAAGGCTGACAAGACCTACTACTGGAACCTTGGCAGCGAAGTCGACACCGAAAAGCAGCAGGACAAGGCCATGACCTTGCCGCAAATGACCGACGCGGTGACCAAGATCATTCGTGCCGGTACCGAAGGTGGCAAGCGCACCCAGGTGTTCATCCGCGGCGACAAGACCGTCGATTACGGTGCCGTCATGGGTGCCATGGGCGGGTTGCAGAAAGCCGGGGTCGGTAATGTTGGCTTGATTACCGAGGCACCCTGATGCAGCAAATGCGAGAGCCGTCCGCCTCGGAAAGCTATTTCTGGCCTAGTGTCTGGGCGCTTGTCTTGCACGTGCTGGTTTTCGGCATGCTGTTCGTCAGTTTTGCCTTCACACCGGAACTGCCGCCGGCCAAGCCGATTGTCCAGGCGACCTTGTACCAGCTGAAATCGAAAAGTCAGGCGACCACCCAGACCAATCAGAAGATTGCGGGTGAGGCGAAGAAATCCGCCGCGCGCCAGACTGAAGTCGAACAGATGGAACAGAAAAAGATCGAACAGGAAGCGATCAAGGCTGCGGAACAAAAGAAGGAAGATGCAGCTCAAAAAGCCGAAGAATCCAAGAAGGCCGACGAGACGAAGAAAGCGGAAGAGGCAAAAAAGGCTGATGAAGCCAAGAAAGCCGATGA
>DQGF01000291.1:30983-32251 GCA_003525045.1 Pseudomonas sp.
GAAGCCAAGAAAGCCGATGAAGCGAAGAAGACCGCCGACGCCAAAAAGGCCGAAGAGAAACAATTGGCTGATATAGCCAAGAAGAAATCTGAAGAAGAAGCCAAGAAAGCAGCTGAAGAAGAGGCCAAGAAAGCGGCCGCTGAAGAAGCGAAGAAAAAGATCGTCGAAGACGCGAAGAAGAAAGCCGCGGAAGACGCCAAGAAAAAATCTGAAGCTGAAGACGCGAAGAAGAAAGTCGCCGAAGACGCGAAGAAGAAAGCTGCTGCCGATGCTGCGAAGAAAAAATCGCAGGAAGCGGCACGTAAATCCGCCGAAGACAAAAAGGCCCAGGCCTTGGCAGATTTGCTTTCCGACACGCCGCAGCGTCAGCAGGCCTTGGCGGATGAGCGGGGTGACGAAGTCGCCGGCAGTTTCGATGACCTGATTCGTGCTCGTGCAGCGGAAGGCTGGGCTCGTCCACCTTCGGCACGCAAAGGCATGACGGTCGTGTTGCAGATCGGCATGTTGCCGGACGGTACCTTGACTTCGGTCAGCGTGGCCAAGTCCAGCGGCGATGGTCCGTTCGACGCTTCGGCGGTAGCGGCGGTCAAGAATATTGGACGTTTGACAGAAATGCAGGGAATGAAGCCGAGTGATTTCGCTCCGTATCGTTCATTCAAGATGACATTCACACCTGAGGATCTAGCCTTGTGAGAAACCTTCTTCGAGGAATGCTTGTCGTTATCTGCTGCCTGGCAGGGATAGCGGCGGCAGATGAAAAAAACATTCTGGTCACCAGCGGCAGTGATCGGGCTACACCGATCGCCGTCGTTCCATTCGGCAACCAGGGCGGCAGCGTGCTGCCGGACGACATGGCCGAAATCATCGGTAACGACCTGCGCAATTCGGGTTACTACTCGCCGATTCCAAAACAGAACATGATCAGCCAGCCGAGCCAGGCCAGCGAAATCATCTTCCGTGACTTCAAGGCACTGGGCGCCCAGTACGTCATGGTCGGCAGCGTTGCTCCCGCCGGCGGTCGCCTGCAGGTTCAGTACGCACTGTTCAACGTCGCCACCGAGCAGCAAGTGCTGACTGGCAGCGTCTCGGGCAGCGTCGATCAGTTGCGCGACATGTCGCACTACATCGCCGACCAGTCGTTCGAAAAACTCACCGGCATCAAAGGTGCGTTCTCGACTCGTCTGCTGTACGTGACAGCCGAACGTTTCTCCGAGAAGAACACGCGCTACACGCTGCAACGTTCGGACTATGACGGCGCACGCGCCGTG
>DQGF01000291.1:32554-36342 GCA_003525045.1 Pseudomonas sp.
TAGCGCCGTGACCCTGCTGCAATCGCGCGAGCCGATCCTGTCGCCGCGTTTCGCGCCGGATGGCAAGCGCATCGCTTATGTCTCGTTCGAGCAGAAGCGTCCGCGCATTTTCATGCAGAACATCGACACCGGTCGCCGTGAGCAGATCACCAACTTCGAAGGCCTGAACGGTGCGCCAGCCTGGTCGCCGGATGGCAATCGCCTGGCATTCGTGCTGTCCAAAGACGGTAACCCGGACATCTATGTGATGAACCTGGGTTCGCGTCAGATCACCCGTGTCACCAACGGTCCCGGCATCAACACCGAACCGTTCTGGGGTAAAGATGGTTCGACCATCTACTTCACTTCCGACCGTGGCGGCAAGCCACAGATCTACAAAACCAGCGCCGGTGGCGGTGGTGCAGAGCGTGTGACCTTCATTGGTAACTACAATGCCAACCCTAAACTGTCGGCTGACGAAAAGACCCTGGTAATGATCCATCGCCAGGAAGGTTTCACCAATTTCAAGGTGGCGGCCCAGGATTTGCAGCGAGGTAGTGTAAAGATCCTCACTGATAGCACTCTGGACGAGTCGCCTACTGTTGCGCCCAACGGCACCATGGTAATCTACGCCACCCGCCAGCAGGGCCGGGGAGTCTTGATGCTCGTGTCCATTAATGGACGCGTAAGGCTCCCGCTTCCTACCGCACAAGGCGAAGTCAGAGAACCGTCCTGGTCCCCTTACCTGAACTGACGCGGCGCTACACGTTTTACTTAACACATTGGGGTTCATTAGGAGTTTCACGATGGAAATGCTGAAGTTTGGTAAGTTTGCTGCTCTGGCTCTGGCTCTGTCCGTAGCCGTTGGTTGCTCGTCCAAAGGCGGCGACAATGCCGGTGAAGGTGCAGTGGCTGTTGATCCAAACGCTGGTTACGGCGCCAACACCGGTGCCGTTGATGGTTCCCTGAGCGAAGAAGCTGCTCTGCGCGCCATCACCACTTTCTACTTCGAATACGACAGTTCGGACCTGAAGCCAGAAGCCATGCGCGCTCTGGACGTTCACGCCAAAGACCTGAAAGCAAACGGCGCTCGCGTTGTTCTGGAAGGCAACACCGACGAACGTGGTACTCGTGAGTACAACATGGCACTGGGCGAGCGTCGTGCGAAAGCCGTTCAGCGTTACCTGGTACTGCAAGGTGTTTCCCCAGCTCAGCTGGAACTGGTTTCCTACGGCGAAGAGCGTCCAGTTGCTACCGGCAACGACGAGCAGTCCTGGGCTCAAAACCGTCGCGTCGAACTGCGTAAGTAATTCGCCATGCGAACGTGCCGTCGTGCTGTAACTGTTTTGGCTCTCAGCCTCGCACCGCTTGCGGTGTGGGCTGCAGTTCCTGTGGTCGAGGACAACTCCGGCTATAACAATAGCGGGAGCAGTTATCCGCCTGCAGGTTACGGTACGAACGGCGCCTATGCCGGGGGAGGGGTTTCGGCCCCTGTCTCGGCACAGGGCGAGCTGTTCAACCAACTGCAATCGATGCAGGAGCAGATCTCGCGCCAACAAGGCATCATCGAAGTTCTGCAAAATGATGTAGCGCGCATGAAGCAAGAAAGCCTGGAGCGATACCAGGATCTTGATCGGCGCATAGGATCCGGCGTTGCACCAGCCGCGACTCCTGATAATTCTTCCTCCGGTGGCGACTTGAACGCCCCCGGTGCGGCAGCAGGCGCAGGTGCAGGAGCGACTGCCGCTCAAGCACCCGCCGCGGGTAGCGAACCGGCTGATCCGGCGAAGGAGAAACTGTATTACGATGCAGCCTTCGATTTGATCAAAGCCAAGGATTTCGACAAGGCCAGCCAGGCTTTCGCCGCTTTCCTGCGCAAATACCCGAACAGCCAATACGCGGGCAATGCCCAGTACTGGTTGGGCGAAGTGAACCTGGCCAAAGGCGATCTGCAAGGTGCGGGTCAAGCATTTGCCAAGGTTTCGCAGCTGTATCCAAAGCACAACAAAGTGCCTGATTCGCTGTACAAGCTCGCTGATGTAGAGCGCCGCCTTGGTCATCCGGACAAGGTCAAAGGTATTCTGCAACAGGTTGTGTCGCAATATCCGGGCACTTCCGCCGCTCAGTTGGCCCAGCGGGACTTGCAGCGCATGTAAGCCTGTTTGACCCGTTTTGAAGAAACCCGCACTTGATGCGGGTTTTTTCGTTAGAATTCACGCCCTTTTTATGAAACACGCTTTTTGGGATCTGCGCGTTGGCGGGGTTCCTTGAAGTGCCTGACGGAGGCGGACAGCCTGTTTAGCTGTCATGCCCGTGGCGACTATGCAAGACACATTGAGAATTACCGAAGTTTTTTACTCGTTGCAGGGTGAAACGCGGACTGCCGGGCTGCCCACTGTTTTTGTGCGCCTGACCGGTTGCCCATTGCGTTGCCAATACTGTGACAGCGCCTACGCGTTCAGTGGCGGTACCGTTCGCACTCTCGACGATATCCTCGAGCAAGTGGCCGGCTATCGTCCGCGTTATGTGTGTGTCACGGGCGGCGAGCCCCTGGCCCAACCCAATGCCATCCCATTGCTCAAGCAGTTGTGCGACGCCGGTTACGAAGTGTCACTGGAGACCAGTGGTGCTCTCGACATCTCGGCGGTAGATTCCCGGGTCAGTCGCGTCGTCGACCTGAAAACCCCGGGTTCGAAAGAAGCCCACCGCAACCGCTACGAGAATATCGAGCTGCTCACGCCCAACGATCAGGTGAAGTTTGTCATCTGCTCGCGGGAAGACTACGACTGGGCGGTATCCAAGCTGATTCAGTACGGTCTGGACCAACGTGCCGGCGAAGTCCTGTTCTCGCCAAGTCACCATGACCTGAACGCTCGGGACCTGGCGGACTGGGTGGTGGCGGACAACTTGCCAGTGCGTCTGCAATTGCAGCTGCATAAATATCTTTGGAATGACGAGCCGGGGCGCTGAAATGACTGAGCAACTGAACACTAGCGAAAAACGTGCAGTCATCCTGTTGTCCGGCGGCCTGGACTCGGCGACAGTCGTGGCGATGGCTCGTGCTGAAGGTTATAGCTGCTACACCATGAGCTTCGACTACGGTCAGCGGTCTCACGCCGAATTGCACGCCGCCGAACGTGTCGCCCGAGCCTTGGGTGTTATCGAACACAAGGTGATCGGTCTGAACCTGAACGGTATCGGCGGTTCGGCACTGACCGACAGCAGCATCGACGTGCCGGAAGTAGCGAGTGAAGGTATTCCGGTGACTTACGTGCCGGCGCGCAACACGGTGTTTCTGTCCCTGGCTTTGGGTTGGGCTGAGGTGCTCGGTGCGCGTGACATCTTCATCGGCGTAAACGCGGTGGACTACTCCGGCTACCCGGACTGCCGTCCCGAGTTCATCGAGTCCTTCGAGCGCATGGCCAATCTGGCGACCAAGGCCGGTGTAGAAGGGAATGGCTTCCGTATTCAGGCGCCATTGCAGAACCTGAGCAAGGCGCAGATCGTCCAGGCGGGCGTGAAGCTCGGCGTTGATTACGGCCTGACTGTTTCTTGCTATCAGGCCGACGATAACGGCCGTGCATGCGGTAAATGCGACAGCTGCCGACTGCGTGCAGAAGGCTTCGCGGCGGCTGGAATCAGCGACCCAACACCTTATTTTTGATTTATTTCAAATTAAGTGTTGAATAGTCCTTAAAAATCAGTATTATACGCGCCACCACACAGCGGGTCGTTAGCTCAGTTGGTAGAGCAGTTGGCTTTTAACCAATTGGTCGTAGGTTCGAATCCCACACGACCCACCATTTTTG
>DQGF01000302.1:0-3534 GCA_003525045.1 Pseudomonas sp.
CCAGCACTTTGCAGGCGCCCATTTTCCGGAACGCCATGCCCGCAGCCCAACCGAGCTTGAGCATGAAATCAGGAGTAATAGGGTATTCGCCAACCCGACCACGAATGCCGTCGGTGCCAAAGTATTTTTTAGTCATAAGCGCTCCATCATTCTTATTTGGCTGATTCCACTGCGGCGATCATCCGCACGACATCGACTGTTTCGGCCACATCATGGACGCGCAATATACGCGCTCCCTTGAATGAGGCCAGCGCCGCGAGCGCAAGACCGCCATACAGGCGCTCTCCCACCGGGCGATTCAAGGCCTGACCTATCATGCTCTTTCGCGAAACCCCGACCAGCAGGGGCCGCCCCAAAGCGTGCAAGGCTTCCATATGCTTGAACAAGCTTAGATTGTGTTGCAAGGTTTTGGCGAAGCCGAAGCCCGGATCAAGAATAATTCGCTCGGCGGGAATGCCTGCCGATGCACATTGCGCCATGCGCTCGGAAAGAAACTCGCCCACTTCCAGGGTCACGTCCCGGTACTGCGGATTGTCCTGCATGTCGCCCGGCTCACCGAGCATATGCATCAGACAGACCGGCAAACCGGTAGCCGCGGCCGCATCCAGCGCGCCATCGCGTCGCAGCGAACGCACGTCATTGATCAACCCCGCCCCAAGTCGGGCGGTTTCGCGCATGACGGACGGCGTAGAGGTATCAACCGAGATAATGACATCCAGCTCGCGATGAATTCGCTCGACGATGGGCGCTACGCGCTCCAGCTCCTCCAGCGGTGAAACCACCCTGGCTCCCGGCCTGGTCGATTCGCCACCGACATCGATCAACGTCGCGCCGGCCGCCACCATGGCTTCGGCGTGGCGCATGGCCGCATCGAGCTGACTGTATTGGCCACCATCAGAAAAGGAATCGGGAGTGACATTGAGAATACCCATGACATGCGTCAGGGCCAAATCAAGAACCCGGTTGCCGCAAGGCAACCGGGTCGAGGACTGAACAGAAGTCATTTCAAACCTTAAACGTCAGCAGCCGGACCGCCGATGGGTGTTTCCGGACGCTCGCCCTGCACCACCGGAGGCGTTCCGGAAGTACCGGTGCCGCCCGACCAGTCGCGAGGTTCGCGTGGCGTACGACCCGCCATGATGTCATCGATCTGATCGGCATCGATCGTTTCGTACTTCATCAAGGCATCGGCCATGGCGTCGAGCTTGTCACGGTTATCCGTGAGGATCTGCTTGGCTGTGCCGTAGCACTGATCAATGATGCTACGTACCTCGGAGTCGATCAGTTTCGCCGTCTCACCGGAGAAACTTGCGCCTTGACCGCCGCCGCCGCGCCCGAGGAACACTTCACTCTCTTCTTCGGCGTACATCAACGGACCGAGTTTTTCCGACAGGCCCCACTTGGTCACCATGTTCCGTGCAATCTGGCTGGCACGCATGATGTCGTTGGACGCACCGGTCGTGACACCGTCGAAGCCCAGGGTCATTTCTTCAGCAATACGGCCGCCGTACAGCGAGCAGATCTGGCTGATCAACGCACGCTTGGACAGGCTGTAGCGATCTTCTTCCGGCAGAAACATGGTCACACCCAGCGCACGACCGCGCGGAATGATCGACACCTTATAGACCGGATCGTGCTCAGGCACGACACGACCGACGATGGCGTGGCCGGCTTCGTGATAAGCGGTGTTTTGCTTCTCTTTCTCGGACATGACCATGGATTTGCGCTCGGCACCCATCATGATCTTGTCTTTGGCCAGTTCGAATTCCTTCATTTCGACGATGCGCTTGCCGGCACGGGCGGCGAACAGCGACGCCTCGTTCACCAGGTTGGCCAGATCGGCACCGGAGAAACCGGGGGTACCACGAGCGATCACGGCCGGAGCGACGTCGTCACCCATCGGCACTTTGCGCATATGGACCTTGAGAATCTGCTCACGGCCGCGAATATCCGGCAGACCGACCACGACCTGACGGTCGAAACGGCCCGGACGCAGCAGCGCCGGGTCCAGTACGTCCGGACGGTTGGTGGCGGCGATGACGATGATGCCGTCATTCATTTCGAAGCCGTCCATCTCCACCAGCAACTGGTTGAGCGTCTGTTCGCGCTCGTCGTGTCCGCCGCCAAGTCCGGCGCCACGGTGGCGACCAACGGCGTCGATTTCATCGATGAAGATGATGCATGGCGCGTGTTTCTTGGCCTGTTCGAACATGTCGCGAACACGGCTGGCACCGACACCGACGAACATTTCGACGAAATCGGAACCGGAAATGGTGAAGAACGGCACTTTGGCTTCGCCGGCAATCGCCTTGGCGATCAAGGTTTTACCGGTACCTGGAGGGCCGACCATCAGCACACCGCGCGGAATGCGACCGCCCAGACGCTGGAACTTGCCTGGATCACGCAGGAACTCGACCAGTTCGCCGACTTCTTCCTTGGCTTCGTCGCAACCGGCAACGTCAGCCAGGGTGGTTTTCACCTGGTCTTCGGAGAGCAGGCGCGCCTTGCTCTTGCCGAAGCTCATCGGCCCGCCCTTGCCACCGGCACCGCCCTGCATCTGTCGCATGAAGAACATGAACACGGCGATGATCACCAGGATCGGGAAGCTCGCGACCAGCAGTTGAGTCCAGATGCTTTGCTGTTCAGGCTGCTTGCCTTCGACCACAACGTGGTTGTCCACGAGGTCGCCGATCAGACCGTTGTCCTGGATTGCCGGACGAATGGTCTTGAAGCTGTCGCCGTCGTTGCGCTTGCCAGTAATCACATAGCCGTCCACGGCTACGCGCTCGACCTTGCCATCCTTGACCTGCTGGATGAAGTCGGAATAGTTGAGGGTCTGCGGCTCGTTAGGGCTGGAGAAGTTGTTCATCACCGTCACCAGGACTGCCGCGATGATCAACCACAGGATCAGATTCTTTGCCATATCGTTCAATTAACTACCCTCTGAAGCAAGCGCCGCTGATGGCGCGCGCCTCGCATGATATTCACCGGCCTAACTTACTACATTACCTACAACTCTGGCAGGCGCCGTCTGTAACCCTTTGTGAAACACTTCCTACACAATATTCGCTAATTCTCACAAGGCGAAATACGAAAATCCTATCGCCCCGGTCGAAAATCCCCCTACTCCTCGCTACGCCCGCGGAAACCACGGCCCAGCAGGTACTGCTCGCGGGAGCGGTCGCGCGACGATTTCGGCTTGCGCGTCGTGACCTTCTCGAACTGCTTGCGCACGCTCTTGTGGTACTCGTCGAAACCTTCACCCTGGAAGATCTTGATCAGGAAATCACCACCCGGCTTCAGTACCCGAGTCGCCAGATCCAGTGCCAACTCGCACAGGAACATCGATCTCGGCATATCAACGGATGCCAGTCCACTCATATTGGGGGCCATATCGGAAATCACAAGGTCTACTTCTTTATTTCCGACCGCCTCGAGGATCTGCGCCAGCACGGCGTCTTCGGTAAAATCGCCCTGAATGAAGGTCACATCGGGGATGCTGTCCATTTCAAGGATGTCCGAAGCGATGAGGGT
>DQGF01000302.1:3831-6831 GCA_003525045.1 Pseudomonas sp.
AGCGATGAGGGTCCCCTGCCCGCCAATCAGACGACTGGTCACCTGGGACCAGCCCCCTGGCGCGGCGCCCAGGTCGATCACGCTCATGCCCGGGCGGATCAAACGATCCCTTTCCTGGATCTCCAGCAATTTGTAGCTGGCACGGGAGCGATACCCGTCTTTTTGCGCCATTTTCACGAATGGGTCGTTGAAATGTTCTTGCAGCCACTTAAGGCTTGTCTTGGAACGGGCCACGGGCCACCTCGAAAAATAAAACGGGTCGTGATTAACTGGGCGGTCCCGGACTCGCTCGGGTAAACTGGCCGCCGCTTTTTACAAGATCAGACGCAGGGGTCAGATTATGCCGCTCACTCAAGAGCAGAAGAAACAGTACAAGTCCATTGGCCACCATCTGAAACCAGTTTTGATTGTGGCTGACAACGGTTTGACTGAAGGTGTGTTAGCCGAACTCGAACGCGCTTTGGCGGATCATGAGCTGATCAAAATCAAGCTCAATATCCTCGATCGCGAATCGCGCCTGGCGTCCGTTGCAGAACTCTGCAAGGTCGGCAAAGCGGATCTGGTTCAAGTCATCGGCAAGATGGCACTGATTTACCGCAAGAACTTCAGCGTCAACAAGCAGCTGTCGAACGTCCATCGCTTCAAGTGATGACAAGGGTCAAGGGTGTGCTTCGCGCACCCTGCCGCTCCATCCAGGCACCGGTTGCAACACCAGTACCAGCCCGGAAAAACCCAGAACAAGATAGCTGAACACCTGCCAACGCACCGCATACGGCCAGCCGAAGCGTACCGCGAAGTACATTGCACACCCATACAGCGCCATCATCAGCAGTTGCCCGCGTATATCGCGCCATAGACTGGCAAGGCCCTCGGCCTGAACCAGCACCAAAGCCTGAACAATCACACACGCTGCGGCGAATCCCACCATCAGCGTATTCAGCATGCCCACAATTTCGTCGATCAGCAGCGGCGCCAGGCCGATATGACCCAGCACCGGCAACAGACCGATATGCAACAGCCACAGGCCGCCAACCCATAACATCTGGGCCAGCTGCCAAAACATGGCGCCCGCATGCAGCGGGCGCCTGCGTTCAGATGTGGCGAACTTCGACAATCTCGTACTCGATAACGCCACCTGGCGTTTTCACGGCGACCACATCACCCTCTTCCTTGGCAATCAAGGCGCGGGCCAGTGGTGAACCCACCGAAATCTTGCCAAGTTTGAAGTCAGCCTCATCCTCACCCACGATGTGGTAAGTGACGCTTTCATCAGTCTCGACGTTGGCGATTTCGACGGTGGTGCCGAAAATCACTTTGCCGGTGTGAGGAATGGTCGTGACGTCGATGATGACCTGGTTCTGAATCCGGCCTTCGATGTCACGAATCCGCGCCTCGACCATCCCCTGCTGCTCGCGAGCAGCGTGGTATTCGGCGTTTTCCTTCAAGTCACCCAACTCGCGGGCCGTACCGATGTCCTGGCTGAGCTTCGGACGGACGACCTTGGTCAGGTGAGCGTGTTCTTCTTCCAGGGCTTTCGCGCCCTGGACGGTCATTGGGTATTTGATCATGCCTTCAATCCTGCGTGTAGATCCTGCAAGCGGCGCACGGTCTTCTCGGGACCGAACTTCAGTGCTTCGCAGATAGCTTCGCCAGCAGCAATGGTGGTGGTGCAGTAGATCTTGTGCTGCAAGGCATTCCGACGAATGGAGTACGAATCAGCGATCGACTGACGGCCTTCGGTGGTGTTGATGATCAAGGTGACTTCGTCGTTCTTGATCATGTCGACCACGTGCGGACGACCTTCGGTCACCTTGTTCACGCGACGCACTTTCAGGCCTGCGGCTTCGATCAGCTTGGCAGTACCGGCAGTGGCGACCACTTCGAAACCCAAGTTGATCAGATCACGGGCCACGCCTGCAACCAGTGGCTTGTCGTCATCACGCACGCTGATGAACGCGGTACCGCCTGTCGGCAGCACTTCGCTCGCGCCCATCTGGGCCTTGGCGAACGCTTCGCCGAAGGTGTCGCCCACGCCCATCACTTCACCGGTGGACTTCATCTCAGGGCCCAGGATCGGGTCCACACCAGGGAATTTGGCGAATGGGAACACCGCCTCTTTCACGCTGTAGAAGTTCGGGATGATTTCCTTGGTGAAGCCGATTTCCTTCAGGGTTTTACCGGCCATCACGCGAGCCGCGATCATTGCCAGGGAAACACCGATGCACTTCGACACGAACGGTACGGTACGGGAAGCGCGCGGGTTGACTTCGATGACGTAGATGTCTTCGCCTTGCAGCGCCAACTGAACGTTCATCAGGCCGACCACGCCCAGTTCCAGGGCCATTTTCTTGACCTGTTCGCGCATCTCGTCCTGGATATGTGCAGGCAGCGAGTACGGTGGCAGGGAGCATGCAGAGTCACCGGAGTGAACGCCGGCTTGCTCGATGTGCTGCATGATCGCGCCGATCACCACGTCGGTACCGTCGCAGACCGCATCCACGTCCATTTCGATGGCGCAGTTGAGGAAGTGGTCCAGCAGCACCGGGCTGTCGTTGGACACTTTCACTGCATCGCGCAGGTAACGCTTGAGCTCTTCTTCTTCGTAGACGATTTCCATCGCACGCCCGCCCAGTACGTAGGACGGACGCACCACCAGCGGATAGCCGATCTTGCTGGCCGCACGAATCGCTTCGTCTTCGCTGCGCACGGTGGCGTTTGGCGGCTGACGCAGGTTCAGACGCTCGACCATCTGCTGGAAGCGCTCACGGTCTTCGGCACGGTCAATAGCGTCAGGGCTGGTGCCGATGATCGGCACGCCAGCTTCTTCCAGGGCACGAGCCAGTTTCAACGGAGTTTGGCCGCCGTACTGGACGATCACGCCTTTTGGTTTCTCGACGCGGCAGATTTCCAGCACGTCTTCCAGGGTTACTGGCTCGAAGTACAGGCGATCGGAGGTGTCGTAATCGGTGGAAACGGTTTCCGGGTTGCAGTTGACCATGA
>DQGF01000302.1:7186-8196 GCA_003525045.1 Pseudomonas sp.
TCGAACTCGATGCCCTGGCCGATACGGTTAGGACCGCCGCCGAGGATCATGATCTTGTCGCGGCCCGACGGCGCGGCTTCGCACTCTTCCTCATACGTCGAGTAGAGGTAAGCGGTGTCGGTGGCGAACTCGGCCGCGCAGGTGTCAACGCGCTTGTAGACCGGGTATACGTCGAGCTTGTGACGGTGGCGACGCAGACTCTTCTCGGTCACGCCCAGCAGCTTGGCCAGACGCATGTCGGAGAAGCCTTTGCGCTTGAGCTTGAACATCAGGTCGCGGTCGATGCTGGCCAGACCCAGGGTCTTGACCTTCTCTTCTTCCTTGATCAGATCTTCGATCTGCACCAGGAACCACGGGTCGATCATGTTCATGCCGAAGATGTCTTCGACCGACAGGCCGGCGCGGAAGGCGTCAGCCACGTACCAGATACGCTCGGCACCCGGCACGGTCAGTTCGCGCTTGAGGATGCTCATGCTTTCCGGATTGCTCAGGTCGAGCTTCTCGTCCAGGCCGCAAACGCCCACTTCCAGGCCACGCAGGGCTTTCTGCAGGGATTCCTGGAAGGTCCGGCCGATGGCCATGACTTCACCGACCGACTTCATTTGCGTGGTCAGGCGCGCGTCGGCTTTCGGGAATTTCTCGAAGGCGAAGCGTGGCAGCTTGGTGACGACGTAGTCGATGGACGGCTCGAAGGATGCAGGAGTAGCGCCGCCGGTGATTTCGTTTTGCAGCTCGTCCAGGGTGTAGCCGATCGCCAGCTTGGCAGCGATACGCGCAATAGGGAAACCAGTGGCTTTCGAGGCCAGTGCCGAAGAGCGGGATACACGCGGGTTCATCTCGATCACGACCATACGGCCAGTGTCCGGGCAGATGCCAAACTGAACGTTGGAGCCGCCGGTTTCCACGCCGATCTCACGCAGTACCGCCAACGAGGCGTTACGCATGATCTGGTATTCCTTGTCCGTCAGGGTTTGTGCCGGAGCAACGGTGATCGAGTCACCGGTGTGCAC
>DQGF01000303.1 GCA_003525045.1 Pseudomonas sp.
GGCGTGCGGATCTCATGGCTCATCATCGCCAGGAAATCGGATTTGGCGGTGTTGGCCTTTTCCGCCTCTTCGCGAGTCTGGATCAACTGCGCCATCGCCTGATGCTGTTCGCGGCTGGCTTGTTCAAGACCACTGGCGAGGTTGTTGATGTGTTGCGACAGCGCCCCGAGTTCGGTGTCGTCGATGATCGGCAGCGGGGTTTTGTAGTCGCCGTCCTGGATTGCCTTGACCGCATTGCCGATGTCGCGGATCGGCTGCGACAGGCTACCGGCCAGGCGCCGGGCGACCAGAAAGGTAAACAGCAAGGCGAACAACGCCAGAATCCCCGCCTTGAACAGAATTTCCTGCTGGCGCTGGCTGAAGGCATCGTTGGACAGGCCGACGATTACCCGGCCCAGATAATCCTCGGTGGGCGCGGCGTTGGCGGCTTTGCTGCCCTGGAAAAAGTCGTTGTGCAGCGCAATGCGTTGCAGCCGCACCGGCGCCTGGAAGACCTCGACCTGATGCGAGCGGGTATAGGTTTCCGACGGTTGTTCGACGTACACCAAAATCCGGTTGGCGCTGTCCTGAACTTCCAGGAATCGCACATTGGGCGTGGCCAGCGTGGCCTTGAGCAAACTTTCGAGTACCTCGTTGTTGCCCGAAATCACCCCGTATTCGGTGGCAGGCGCCAGTTGGTTGGCGATCAACTGACCGGTGTGGTTGAGTTCCTGGCGCAGGTCCTGGATTCGCACGAAGGTGAAGAAACTGATCAACAGCAACGTCAGCAACAGGGCAGGGCCGAGGCTGATGATTTGCGTGCGGGTGCTAATGTCCCAGCGACGATGGAAAGTCATGGGTGGCTTTCTCCTGCGGCCAACTGTGTCGCGACAGAGGCTCCATCTATCTGTTCGATACCTAATGAACGAGCCAATTGTGGATTACTCAAGACCTGGAAGCGCTGCGGGTAGTGCGTGCGTGGCCAGCTGGCCGGTGGCTGGTCGAGCAGTTCGTCAAGAACCGCCAGCCAGTCGCCTTGGTCGCTGTAGGTACTGGCCAGGCTCCCGGCCTTGACGAACCCGGCATTGGGCCCGATCAACGCCAGTTGCCGTGCGTAGCTGCTGAGCAGCAGGTTTTTCGCGGTTTTCGGGTTGAACAAATCGGGATCGTCGAGTCCCAGCAGCACGTCGCTGTTTTCCAGCAACGTCTGTAACGGACGGCTGTCACTGGTGTTCTCCCAGCGCTCGGTGACGATTTCAAGGCCGAGCGGCAGGGCGGCCTGACGCAGCTCCTTCAAGAGGAATTCACTGTGACTGTCGTAGAGCACGCCGATTCGTCGGGCCTGGGGTAGAAGAATACGTGTCAGGCGCAATTGCCGCGCCAGCGGCGGATCACTCCACAGCAGGCTCAATCGCGGGGGCAGGGTGGCACCCAGGCGTTGTCGCGCTTGCAGGCGACTGATGCGCAGCACCAGGGTCGCCGGGCCTTGGGTATCTTGCAGGCGCCAGTCGAGGCTCGGCAGGTCAAGCAGGATCAAACGAGTTGTGGTGGGTAGTTTGCCCGGTGCGGGCAGACTGGCCAGTGGCTGGAAGCGCACGCTGTCGGCAGGGCGCGACTCGCTCAGGGCCTGGGTGAAGGATTGCACGCTCGGGTTGTCTTCGGCGGCGGTCAACAGAATGTCGGCGGCTCGTGTCGGCAGGCTGCACAGCAGACCGCCAAGCACCAGGCATAGCCCGCCCAGCAGGCAGCCAAAGATTGACGTCTTCCGTGACGAATGGCGCATCTTAGTACGCCAGCTCCAATAGCGGGCAGAAGATCAGCGCCAAGAACAGCGGCGAGCGAGATGACGGAGAGCCAAAAGACACGACAAAGCCTTGATAGGGGTTAATTGGCGCGCATGTTAACCGAGCCGGTCGAGTTTTCCAGTCACGATGGCGGCATTTTCCTCGGATTTATTGGTCTTCTTTCTACAAGTACCGGTAATTGATACGGGGGCTGGCCGCCACCGGGCTGCTCCGTATAATGCCGACATCGCCACTGGTATGGATTAACGGATTGCATATGACTGAACAGCGCCCGATTGCGGTCCTGGGAGGCGGAAGTTTTGGTACCGCCGTGGCTAATCTGCTGGCCGAGAACGGGCATCAGGTCCGGCTGTGGATGCGTGACCCCGAGCAGGCCGAGGCCATTCGGGTCAATCGCGAGAACCCGCGTTACCTCAAGGGCATCAAGATTTTGCCCGGCGTGATGCCGGTCACCGATCTGCTGGCGACCCTGGAAACTTGCGACCTGTGCTTCGTCGCTCTGCCGTCCAGCGCTTTGCGCTCGGTGCTGGCGCCCCACGCCGAACGTTTGAGCGGCAAGATGCTGGTGAGCCTGACCAAAGGCATCGAAGCCCACACCTTTAAACTGATGAGCGAAATCCTCGAAGAGATCGCCCCGCAAGCGCGCATCGGCGTGCTGTCCGGGCCGAACCTGGCCCGTGAAATCGCCGAACATGCATTGACCGCAACGGTAGTCGCCAGCGAAGACGAAAACCTCTGCCAGCAGGTGCAGGCCGCGCTGCACGGTCGCACTTTTCGCGTCTATGCCAGCGCCGACCGCTTCGGCGTGGAGTTGGGCGGGGCGCTGAAAAACGTCTACGCGATTATTGCCGGCATGGCGGTGGCGCTGGGCATGGGCGAAAATACCAAGAGCATGTTGATCACCCGGGCGCTGGCGGAAATGACTCGCTTCGCAGTGAATCAGGGCG
>DQGF01000408.1:0-1863 GCA_003525045.1 Pseudomonas sp.
GCTTGCTCGCGAAAGCGGTGTATCAGTCGACATCATTGCTGTCTGACCTACCGCTTTCGCGAGCAAGCCCGCTCCCACATTTGATCCGGTCCGGCATAAAAATTGGGATCGACGCCGGAATGATCAGGCGTCGAAAGGTCTATCAGGCTTGAGTCAGCTTCGCCGCAGCACGTTCGAAGCGATCCAGACCGGCATCGATATCGGCGTCTTCGACCACCAGGCTTGGTGCAAAACGAACCACGTCAGGGCCGGCTTGCAGGATCATCAGGCCTTCTTTTTCAGCGGCGTTGAAGATGTCCTTGGCCTTGCCTTTCCAGGCATCGTTCAGCACGCAACCGATCAACAGGCCCAGACCCCGGACCTGGGTGAACAGGCCGTACTTCTCGCCGATCTGTTCCAGACGGGCCTTGAACTTGTCGTGCTTGGCATTGACGCCGGCCAGCACTTCAGGGGTGTTAACCACGTCGATCACCGCTTCCGCGACAGCGCACGCCAGCGGGTTGCCGCCGTAAGTGGTGCCGTGGGTGCCGACGACCAGGTGTTTGGCCAGGTCTTCGGTGGTCAGCATCGCCGCGATCGGGAAACCGCCGCCCAGGCTCTTGGCACTGGTCAGGATGTCCGGGACCACACCGTAATGCTGATAGGCGAACAGCTTGCCGCTGCGGCCCATGCCGGTCTGCACTTCGTCGAAAATCAGCAGTGCGTTGTGCGCGCTGCACAGATCACGGGCGCCTTGCAGGTATTCGAGTTCAGCCGGAATGACACCGCTCTCGCCCTGAATCGGCTCCAGAACCACGGCGCAGGTCTTGTCGGAAATGGCCGCTTTCAGCGCCGCCAGATCGTTGTACGGCACGTGAGTGATACCGGTGATCTTCGGACCGAAGCCATCGGAATATTTCGACTGGCCACCGACGTTTACGGTGAACAGGGTGCGACCGTGGAAGCTGTTGAGCGCGGCGATGATTTCGTACTTCTCGCTGCCGAAACGATCGAAGCCGACGCGACGGGCCAGCTTGAAGGCGGCCTCGTTGGCTTCGGCGCCGGAGTTGCAGAAGAATGCGCGCTCGGCAAAGGTAGCGTTGATCAGCTTATGGGCCAGGCGCAGGGCCGGCTCGTTGGTGAACACGTTCGACACGTGCCACAGCTTGTTCGCCTGCTCGGTCAAGGCACCAACCAGCGCCGGGTGCGCATGGCCCAATACGTTCACGGCAATACCGCCGGCGAAGTCGATCAGCTCGCGGCCAGACTGGTCCCAGACGCGGGAACCGGCGCCACGCACAGGAATGAATGCGGCAGGCGCATAGTTGGGAACCATTACCTGGTCGAAATCGGCGCGTTGTACTGCAGCGTGCTCAACGGACATCGGAGTCTCCTGATGAGAAACACCCGCCTGAAACTGGCGAGCGATGGGGGGATTGTAAGGACAGTTTTCAGCCCGGCCTTGCCGCCAAGCGACAACTTCTTATAGCGCAAACCCCGGTTTCAGCCGGGTTTACGGCAATGCGACAAATAGCGTCGCAAAGGCGCAGTTTAACTGTCCGACGGGGTTAGCGGCAGCGTTGCCGGAATTATTGATCACGTTCCTGCCGGCCTGTCGAGCCATCCTCGGCTTGAATTTGCCATCCCTGAGCAACAACCGGATAACAATCCGCTGTCCGAAATGACCCTTGAGCAGATAAAAACCTACTACCAGCGAACCGAAAAAGACTTGGGGGTATGGGCCGATCAGGCCGATATCGATCTGGTAAAAACGCTATACCCGAGTTTGAACGACGAACAGGCAAGCGCATTCATCTATCGCCTGCCCGGTACGCTGGCCGACGGACGCGCCGAACTGGCACGCAGGCAAGCCGAACTCGCCAC
>DQGF01000408.1:2152-3987 GCA_003525045.1 Pseudomonas sp.
AGGCAAGCCGAACTCGCCACTTTGATCGGCGACCAGCAGCTTGCTGCACATTGATCTTTTCCAATAACGCCGGGCCATGGGAGTCATTCCGATGGCCCGCTCAGTCCAGGACTAGCCGCGCTCTGAAGGCACCGAAGACAACTCGAACGGACTGCTGCTACGCCGCTGGTTGCGATCTTCCCGCGGCGTGGCGCCGAAGAAATTGCGGTAGGCGCTGGAGAAATGCGGCCCCGAGGAGAAGCCACACGACAGGCCGATCTGGATGATCGACTTGCTGGTCTGCATCAACATCTGCCGGGCCTTGTTCAGGCGCAGCTCCAGGTAATACTGGCTCGGCACACGGTTGAGGTATTGCTTGAAGATGCGCTCCAGCTGCCGACGGGACACGCACACATGCTGGGCGATTTCGTCGGTGGTCAGCGGTTCTTCGATGTTGGCTTCCATCAGCAACACCGCCTGGGTGAGCTTCGGATGGCTGGAGCCGAGACGGTTCTGCAGCGGAATGCGCTGGCGCTCACCGCCTTCGCGGATCCGTTCGACCACCAGCTCTTCGGAGACTGCACCGGCCAGTTCCGCACCGTGATCACGGGCCAGCACCGCCAGCAACAGATCGAGTACCGACAGGCCACCGCAGGCGGTCAGTCGATCGCGATCCCAGTCGAACAAATGGCTGGTGGCGATGACCTTCGGGAAACGCTCGGCGAAATCGTCCTGCCAGCGCCAGTGCACGGCGGCGCGATAGCCGTCGAGCAAACCGAGTTGCGCCAGCGGGTAGACACCAGCGGACAAACCGCCGATCACGCAACCGGCTCGCACCAGTTGTTTCAGCGCGCTGCTGAGCGCCGGCGCCAGTGTGGTCGGCGGCTCATCGGCGAGCAGGAACAGCTTCTGCAAGTTTTCGAGCTTGCCGGCCCAGGGTTCACCCGGCAATTGCCAGGCACCTTCGGCCGCCGGTTCGGCCTGCAGGAACGAGAGTTCATAAACCACGTCCGGATGCACACGCTGGGCAACACGCAAGGCCTCCTCAGCCAGCGCAAGCGTCAATGCTTTAGTGCTGGGCCAAATCAGGAAACCAATTCGATGGGCAGTCATGGCGGGCAATCCGAAACGAAAACAGTGTTAGAAGCCAAAAGCGGCTGCAACCAAATTAGACCATCTGGCGCGCGTTGCGCAGCATGACCTAATTGGGTGCGTAACGGGAGCGATTACTTCAGGCTGCCCGAGAGGAATTGTTGCAAACGTTCGGACTGTGGATTGACCAGTACTTCACGCGGGTTGCCGCTTTCTTCGACGACACCTTTGTGCAGGAACACCAGCTGGTTCGACACTTCACGGGCGAAGCCCATTTCGTGCGTCACCACCACCATGGTCCGGCCTTCCAGGGCCAGGGCCTGCATGACTTTCAGCACGTCGCCGACCAGTTCCGGGTCGAGCGCCGACGTCGGTTCGTCGAACAGCATCACCTCGGGCTCCATCGCCAGCGCACGGGCGATCGCCACGCGTTGCTGTTCGCCGCCGGACATATGGCCGGGGTAAGCGTCTTTACGATGCGCCACGCCGACCTTGTTCAGGTAGTGTTCGGCCTTCTCGCGGGCTTCGGCCTTGGACATGCCGAGCACGTGAACCGGCGCTTCCATGATGTTTTCCATTGCGGTCATGTGCGACCACAGATTGAAATGCTGGAACACCATCGACAGGCGCGAACGCATGCGTTGCAACTGTTTCGGGTCGGCAGCCTTCAGCGCGCCGTCCTTGTTGGCGACCAGTTTCAGCTCTTCGTTGTTGAGCAGAATCCTGCCGGCGTGGGGTTGCTCGAGCAGGTTGATGCAGCGCAG
>DQGF01000062.1:0-426 GCA_003525045.1 Pseudomonas sp.
GGCATAAGCGGTGCGAACGATGAGGGCAATTTGTAGGAGTTGAAGCCGTGGCTGTATGAGTAATAACGCTCCACAATGGCCCGATACAGCCCGGCCGACGAAACGTTCATAAATGTTTCTTCATGTTTCGACGGATTGACTACGCTCCTTCCATAGCCGCGCAATTGCGCGACTCCCGGCGAGGAATCCGTGATGCCTAGAGGCAAAGGCGGTTTTGAGTCAGGCAAGCGCAATCTGGCTGTGGCTGTGGCACTTGCATGTGCAATATCGATGGCACCGCTGATGAACTCGTCACCGGCGCATGCCGGGGCGTTCGATGACCTCACCAAGAGCGTGACTCAGAGCGTTTCCGACGCCGCGCGCCGGGGTGTCGACTCGGTCAGTAACGGCATAAGCTCGGCGGTGGGCAAGGCGACAGCGCCCACC
>DQGF01000062.1:735-10016 GCA_003525045.1 Pseudomonas sp.
GAGCCGGCGCCTGCTTCCGGGGCAGCGGCTGTGCCCACTGGAGTGCCCGGTTCAGGTCCCTGTTACAGCACAAAATTCGTCGACCCAATCATCCACGTGACCGACACCTGTTCCTACCCGATATGGGTTTTGTGGAAATACAACCAGGAAAAAATTTGCAAGCAGACCGACGTCGATCCTGGCAAGTTCAAGCATTTCCCTGCCAAGATGGCGATTTTTGGCGTCTGCCGTAGCCACACCAATATCAACGCCGCTACCGGCCGCTGCGAATGCGCCGCTGGCGATGAGGTGCAGAGATGAGCGCCGCCAAGGTGGCGATGCAAACTATTGGCCTGATCCTGCTGCTCGCCTCAACGCCGCTACGCGCGGGCATGCTGGATGACATTACTCGCAACGTCAGCGATAGCGTGTCCAATGCCACACGCAAAGGCATCGACTCGCTGGGTCAGGGCGTAAGCTCGGCTATCGACAAGGCGACCACGCCAGCGGCCGAAGCGACGCCCGCACCTGCAGCTGCCGAAGTCGCCAGCGTTCCAGCGGGCGCAACCGTACCGGGTTCGAATCAGTGCCTGAAGATCAACCCCAGAGGCGATGTCTCCGACTTTACCAACACCTGCGCCATCCCCGTCTGGATAGTGTTCACCTGGCAGCCGCGCGACGGTTGCGTGCAGGAAATTGTGGGCCCAGGCCAATCGAGGATCATGGCCACCGCTGCCAAAATCCATGGGGTGTGCCGCAACGAGACTTATCCGATCAAGGGCCCTGGCCAATGCGGCTGCAAGGCCGGCGACTCGATCGCTGAAGCGGGCTCCACGCCGACGGCGGCTGCCGTAAAGGCTGGGCAGGACAAGCTTGCCAAAGGGGTCGCGGACTTCCACACCCAGTGCGTGAACAGCAGCCAACTGAATGGACTGCACGAGTGCGAGTGTCTCACCGAGGGCTATCGGCAGCGGGCCACCCGCTCGGGTAGCACCATACTGTCCATGAAAGACCAGAACGAGTTGTTGCAGACCTGTCCAGCCAGCCACGAGGTGACCAAGGCCTGGGTGTTCCAGTCTTGCGATGCCTTCATGCAGCACAAACGCTCCGATCACGTCGAATTCTGCAACTGCACTGGCGATTATTTCGCGACCAAATTCCGCGCCACCCCCCTCTTCGGTCTGCGCCAGATAGAAGCGCTGAGGAAGGAATCGATGCAGGCTTGCGGTCTGGCGGATAAATCCCACAACCTGCATTGACAGGCCGACTGAGCCAGCTTTGGCCCATGTTGCGGGGCGTATTGAGAGGGACCTCGTTGCGCAGCGAATGACTGCAATCGGCCTGCCCATTACCGCCAGTGACGTCAGGCCGGGGTTCCCTTCCAGAGAGGTCGTTCGTTAGCCAACAAATGAAATCCCTTCAACACTTAGCCCGCTAGCCTCGTAAAAATCCACCTACATCGATTTGATCGAAACCACTTCCACAAATCGGAATTTTTTCCTGGCCACCCTGGTCGCTTCTTGCTCAGCCAGGAGGGTGCTCAACGTATCGGCCTCATGGACAATCTCGTGCGTCTTGCCTTCAAATTCATTGCCCACCCGAAGCGTGACTTTCAGCCTAGGTGTAAATGCTTTCGCGACCTTCTTTTTCTCTGCCACCTTCGCCGACTGCGCGATCACGATATCCGTGGGAGGCTTTTGCACTGGAGGCGCATTGCCCTGCGCAACCGGCTCGTCAGCACCGAACAGCGCCCGGCGCATCTCTTCTTCAGTTAATTCTGGGGTCATGCGGATTCTCAGAGGGATGTTATGAGTAGCTAGTACGATTCTATCAGCATGACGAACTTCTCCAGTAGCGAGTCTCCTCTTGATCAGCTCTAACACTTGGCGACCGCGGCTGGAGGATTCAGGTTCGCTGTGTATCGATGCCGCCACGTGAGACCGAACCACAGCTGCCTGAGGCGACAGGCAGAAATCGGCCATTCTCTGCCGGTCGTCACTACGGCGTGTGCTGGTCAGCACGGATGCAATTGACGGGTCAGTGGCAGTGCAAATGGGTGGTCAAGTCCATGCAACCTTGGATAAAGCGCTTCATGGGCGATCCTTGCGATGAACTCCTCAGAAATCATAGCAAGGGTCCGCGAAGGCGTTTTTACACACTCTGGGCCGAAAGCGCTCAGTCTCTTTTATGGGTTCACGAAATGATCAAGAGGATTGAATACATTGAGCTATGAACACGCGAAGCAACTCGATTCGGCGAATGCCTGCAATAGACCTCTGGACGTGGGGGCTGAAGTGGCCGTCAGGCCTGCGGAGCTCATCGAAGTGGGCCCCGCAGGTGCTTATGGATGACAATCCCATCCCCTGATGCCCCTGAATACTAAGCGGGACGCGGTGCTTCAACAGGCGGGGTGCCGTCGTGAAACATCGTCTTCAGTTGAGCACGCAGTTCCGGTGAGTCGGTGTGCTTGTGAACACTGACTGCATGCTGTGCGGCGGCCTCGAGCAGTTCGCTTTCAGAGTCTGCGGACAGTGCGACTGAGCATTGGGAATCGCTCGGAAACTCGCGGCAGTCGATGTATTTACGCGCCATGATATTTTCCTCCCTACGACGAAGGCAGGCGGTGGCCTGCGTGAACGATCGCTCGAAGCGTCACCCCATACATCAAACACGATTGCATGTCACATCGAGTGTACCGACCCTTAAAGTATAGGCCCACCCGATGTCAGGGTAGTTGTGCCAGGCATAGAAAAAGGTCGCGCGGAAAACAGGGAACAGATCACTCTGGACCGGTTCCTGACCGTCGCCAAGGGCAGCAAACGGCCATTAGCGGTCACTGGTTGCGCCTCAAATCCGCCATCAGCAAACGTCCACCCAACCCGCACAACCCGTCATGACGCCTGCTGACGTTCTATTCAGGCGCTTCATTGTCTTCGGTGACTGGATGGCCCGCTAGATTCGCGACGCGGTAACGAGGTAAGTCAATTGGACGGTGAGATCGATCCCGATGCCGAGCGCGGTAATGAAGATGACTTCTGGCCAGGCTCAAACTGCAGGGTCAGTGCTGCAAGTCCGAGGGTGGCGACCAGCAGCCCAGGCAAACTGATCTACAGGCCGCGTTGACGTCGATGTGCGTGGTTAATCCAGGATGAACAGGTCCCCTTCCACATCCGTATCGCCGTGTTTACGACTCTCCGCCGCAGAGTCGTAGACGATCATCAGAACCTCCCCAGGCTGCTCGCCCGATTGGAACAGACACATGCCCTCAGCGTGATCGTTGCCTTGCCCGAAAGGCACCTCCAGCACCTTCTCCAATTGATCGGTGAAGACCACGCTTTCCTCGTCGGACGCGAAACCGCCGCGCCAGCGGAAGACCGTTACCGGACCGTCCTGCTCCATCGTGGGGCCCGCCAGCATCAGCAGATCGTCACCGCGGGTGCACAGGTCACGCAAGCCCAGGCCATTGAGCGCGAAAAAGTGCTTGCGGTAGCGGCGCCCATCCGGACCGATCTTCTTCAGCACCAGCGCGTCAGACGAGGCGTCGTTCAGCTCGGGTTCGATCTCCAACAACACGGCCCAGCCGCGTAGCACCGGTCCACGCAGTCCCAGCAGAAGGCGCGAGCCGATCATCACCAACCCTTCGATATCGAAGCCGTTGTCCTTACCCGGGATACGCAGGAAGTCGCGTAGCTGAGGATCTTCAGCAATGGCCGCGGTCAGGTCGTTACCGACTTCGTTGCCCTGCAGTTGCGCCGCTGTACGTCCATCGGCATCCACTTTCCTGGCGAGTACATAGCTGTCGTTCTGCTGCACCACAGGGATGCGGGCCAGCAGAAAACGATTGCCGTCCGCCTCTACCGTCGACAGGCGCTTGATATTCTTCTGTGCAGAAGTGCCGGCCTCGGACTTCTTGCGCTTCAGGCTATGGGAGCCCACCACCCAGAGGTAACCACTGTCAGGGACATAGGCCAAGCCCTCGATATCGATCTCGGCGTCTTGTTTCGGTATGGGCAGATCCAGATATTCCAGGAGCGGAAACGATTTGTGCTCGTCGCACCTTACGACGCCGCCGGGCGCAGCATCCTGGATTTTCAGGCGTTCCAGGCTCGTGGTTTCGTCGTTCGCCACCCAGAGTGTGTCGTCAATCTGCTGAGCGACCGAAAGGCCATTGCACAACGACGCAAACGCCGGATCAAAGCTCAACAGCGCAAAATTGCTTCGGTGGCTCATGAGCGGTCTCCTGTCTTTATGGCGCGGCGCGCCGGTTATTCAGAACCGGCTTCTGAGCGTGTTCTTCGTCCAGTGCATGCACTCATCCTAGCCGACCCGTCCACCGCTGATGGCTTAGGTCCCTTCGCTGCAGCTGCTAAGCAACCCGGATTTAGTTCCATCAACTCCCAAAATAACCGACTAACGGTGACCCCCGTAGGCACAAAGCCTGCACTAACCACCTCGACGAACATTTGACGTCAATCTACCGCCATACGGATTTCCTAATCAGCAGACCCAATTGACACAGCTCAATAGCGTCGGTTCGAGCGCAACTGTGGCCGCAACATTCCCCGCATACAGGATTATTGACATGATCGACCTCGCCACCTGGAATTTAAGCATCCCTGAAGGCAGCCCACCGGCTACCATAGAAACGCCTCGACTGGCGCAAGGCTTCAAGGACCAGTATTTCAGTTCTGAAGCCGCTACCCTTTCCTTCTGGGCACCTGTGACCGGTTCTAGGACGGCCAACGCTATTTACCCGCGCAGCGAGTTGCGGGAAACCTATAGCGATGGAAGGCTGCGCAACTGGCAGTATTCAGCGGCGGATAACATTCTGCGGGCGAGTCTGACCGTCAGTCAGGTGCCCAGCACCGGCAAGATCGTGATTGGTCAGATTCACAACAAGGACAGCAACAGCCCCATGGTGAAGCTGGAATACCAATACAAAACGTCGGCCTCGACGGGAAACATTGTCGCCAAGGTGCGCATGCGCCCCGACGATGAAGAGGGCCGGGTTATTACCATTGCGACGGGTGTGCCGCTCGACCGCAACTTTTCCTACCAGATCCACCTCAGCCCGAAGGGCGCGCTGGGCATCAGCGCAGCAGGATACAACTGGAGAACCACCATCGACCCGAGTTGGAAGACCAAACCACTGTATTTCAAAGCGGGTGCGTATGTGCAGGACAACACCGGCTATCCCACCGAGGGCGGAAAAGTGACGTTCAGGATGCTGGAGATCCAACACAACATTTAGTCGCTTCTTTAGGTCACTACCGTTGGCACGCCGATCCGAAGGGTGAAGACTTTAGTGGATTTCCTCGTCGATCGGCTACAAAGTGGCTAGCTGTCAGTGAACTCAACCTCGCGGGCGGCAGATGCCCTCGAAGCCTTTCAAAACCATTGCGTGCGCATACAGTGGAATACGCTGCTATCGGCCGATTCTGTTGAAAAAGTCGGCCATGGTTTGCGCATCAGAAAACTATACTGCGCTGATAGCCGTATCAGGCCGGCAAAGCCCAAAATGAGCCCTGCGGTTCACTAGCCACCAATGCGGGGTCGACAAAACGCGCAGAGACTGGATAAATCCCGCCCCGCGTCCGAGCAATGCCGCCTGCAATGTGCACCGCATCCAAGGAGCGCTGGCTATGTTCGCCAGCGAACAGACGAACAGCCCTCCAAGTCTCCACACTCAGGTTGAAAAGCTACGTCCACCAAGCGCTGCTCGGTGCTGGCGCAACGCGTTGGCGCACCTATAAAAATGCACGCAATTGTATGATGCGTTTCAGGCTCAGGACCTTATGAACAGCATATGGACACGCCTACAGAAGGTATTTTCTCGCTCGTCCGGTTTTTGGCGAACCCGTCTGTTTCCTCCAGCACGATTCAAATACGAGCCCATATTGCGCTCGGAGCTTTTCAGCGCCGATCAGATGGCCAGTCACGGCATCGCCCTGGCCGGGCAGCATCGCCTGACCACGCTGTCCGCACGGGACTCGATGCTGCACAGGCTCGATGACAACGAGGAGTTGCTCAAACGCAGCAGCACGGCGCTGGCCAACGCGCAAGTGTCCAGCCGACGAGTGACGCCGGCAGCGGAATGGCTGCTGGACAATTACTATCTGATCGAGGAAAACATTCGCACCGCCAGAACGCACCTGCCCAAAGGCTATAGCCGTGAGTTGCCACGCCTGATCAACGGCCCGTCGGCGGGGCTGCCTCGCGTCTATGACATCGCGCTGGAGACCATCTCCCATGGCGACGGTCGAGTCGATGAGGAAAGCCTGAGCCGCTTCATTTTTTCCTATCAGACAGTGATGCCGCTTGCGCTAGGCGAACTGTGGGCGATACCGATCATGCTGCGTCTGGCGTTGATCGAAAACCTGCGGCGAGTGGCCTCCAGGGTCATGGCCAACGCCGACGAGCGCAATCTGGCCGATGACTGGGCCGAACACCTGATCGAAACCTCGGAACGAGACATCAAAAGCGTGGTGCTGACCGTTGCCGACATGGCCCGCTCCGCACCGCCGATGACCGCCGCCTTTGTCGCCGAATTCACCCGCCGCCTGCAGGGCCAAAGCGCCGCGCTGGCCCTGGCGCTGAACTGGATGGAGCAGATGCTGAGTGAGACAGGCTCCAGCATCGAACGCCAGGTGCAGCTCGATGCGCAACAACAGGCAGCGGATCAGGTGTCGATTGGCAACAGCATCGGCAGCTTGCGACTCTTGTCCGCCACGGACTGGCGCGAGTTCGTCGAGTCGATGAGTCATGTCGAGCAGATTCTCAATGAAGACCCCGCTGAAATTTATCGGACGATGGATTTCAGCACCCGTGACAGCTACCGGCATGTCATAGAACGCCTTGCCCGCAGAAGCCCCCAGCACTCGGAAATCCAGGTCGCCCGCGCCGCGATCAATCTTGCCGCGACCGGAACCGCCTCCGTCCCCTGCGAACTGCTGGCGCGCCATGTCGGGTATTACCTGATCAGCGCAGGGCTGCCGACGCTGGAGCGACGACTCAATGCCAGAGTGCCGCTTCATGAGCGCTGGAAACGGTTGTTGCAGCAGTCGCCGCTGATGTTTTATCTGGCGCCGGTGGCTGTCCTGACGCTCATCTTCGCCTGGCCTTTACTGGCTTCTGCGCAGCGCGATGGGATGCCCGATGCGGCGCTTCTGATGATGGCGATTCCCTGCCTGATCATGACCAGCCGACTGGCAATCAGCCTGATCAACTGGTTGGTGACGTTCAGTCTGTTGCCGACGACGCTGCCGAAAATGGATTTTGCCAGCGGTATTCCCGATGGCGCACGAAGCCTGGTGGTGATCCCGACGCTGATCGCCAGCCTGGCAGACGTGGACGAACTGGTGGAAGGTCTTGAAGTGCGGTTTCTCGCCAACCGCGACAGCAACCTGTATTTCGCGTTGCTCAGTGATTTTCTGGATGCGCCTGAAGAGTCTCAGCCGCAAGACGCCGAGCTGCTCACACAGGCCTCCCGTGCAATCACCCTGCTCAACCGAAAATACGCGGACGGACTCAACGATCGATTCTTTCTGCTGCATCGGCCACGTCGCTGGAACGCGGGCGAACACGTATGGATGGGCCACGAGCGCAAACGCGGCAAGCTGATTGAACTCAACGCCCTGTTGCGTGGCCATGGAGAGGAACGCTTCAACGCCATCGTCGGCGACATCACGCCATTGCGCGGGGTGCGTTACGTGATCACGCTGGACACCGACACCCTGCTGCCGCGCGATGTCGCTCGCCAATGCGTGGCGGCCATGATGCACCCGTTGAATCGTCCGTTGTTCGACAGTGACGGCGAGCAGATCATTTCCGGCTACGCGGTGTTGCAACCGCGAGTGGGCATCAGCCTGACCAGCGCCTCGCGCTCGATCTACTCCCGGCTGTTTGGCAGTGATGCCGGCGTCGATCCCTACACTCGGACGGTATCGGACGTTTACCAGGACCTGTTCCATCAAGGTTCCTTTATCGGCAAGGGCATCTACGACGTGGACGCGTTTACCTGCGCCCTGGAAGGTTGCTTGCCGGATAACCAGATTCTCAGCCACGACCTGATCGAAGGGTGTTATGCACGCTCCGGCCTGCTCAGCGACGTGCAAGTCTACGAGCAACACCCTTCGCGCTACGGCGCCGATGTCAAACGACGGCATCGCTGGGTTCGCGGCGACTGGCAACTGCTGCCGTGGACATTGCCCTGGGCGCGCAACGCCGACGGCAAGTGGGTGCGCAACAGGCTGAGCGTCATGGCACGCTGGAAGATTCTGGACAATCTGCGACGCAGCCTGGAACCGCTGGCGCTGTGGCTGATGTTCGCATGGGGCTGGTTTGCCAGCAGTCAGCCAATGAACTGGACCCTGACTGTCATCGGGTTGATGGTGATTCAACCGTTGCTGCGAGCGGTGACCGATCTGATGCAGCCCCCCGCTAATGTGCCCTATGGACAATACCTCAGGGCGCTGCGGGGTGATCTGGCACAAGACCTCGCCCGGGCTGGTCTGACGCTCGCCTGGCTGCCCTTCGAGATGTTCTACAGCGCCGACGCCATCCTGCGGTCGCTCTGGCGAATCGGCTTCAGTAGACGCCGGCTGTTGCAATGGCAGCCCTCGCGCGAGGTGGAGCGCACCACCGAAAACCGGCTGTCCGGCCTCTATCGCCAGATGTGGATCGAGCCGGTGTCGGCCCTGATCTCACTGGCCCTGCTGGTGAAGGATCCGCAGACGCTGGTCATCGCCAGTCCGCTGCTGTTGTCGTGGTTAGCGGGCCCCTGGATCGCTTGGTGGCTCAGTTCGGCACCCAAGCAGTCGGTGTTCGCACCGTCGACAGATGATCTGCGCTTCCTGCGGTTGCTGGCGCGCAAAACCTGGGCGTTCTTCGATCAATACGTCGGGCCTCAGGATCACTGGCTGCCACCGGACAACGTGCAGGAAGAACCTAGGCCTGCCATTGCCCATCGCACCTCGCCGACCAACATGGGCATGTCGCTGCTCGCCCACCTGGCCGCTCACGATTTCGCTTACTTGAGCACCGAACGGCTGCTGTCCCGGCTTGCGGCGTCGCTGGACAGCATGGACGGTCTGGAGCGTTATCGGCAGCACTTCTATAACTGGTACGACACGCAGTCGCTCACGCCGTTGACGCCGCGCTACATCTCGACCGTGGACAGCGGGAACCTCGCGGGCCATCTGCTGACCTTGCGCGCGGCCCTGGTCGAGATCGCCGACGCGCCGATTATCGGTCCGTCACTGTTCCTGGGTTTGGGCGATACCTTGCGGATTGCGATGCAGACC
>DQGF01000062.1:10153-13235 GCA_003525045.1 Pseudomonas sp.
CACACGCAGACCCTCGAGCCGCTGCGTCCGCATTACGTCTCCACCGTCGACAGCGGTAACCTGGCGGGCCTGCTGTTGACCTTGAGCACCGGCATTGCGCAGCTGGCAGACGCCCCGATGTTCGGCCCTGCCGTGATCAAGGGCCTGCGCGATACCCTGGACATCCTTGCAGATTCCCAACGCGCCTCGGGGGCGGATGAATACGCCCTGTCACTGAGAAAAGGCCTTGAACCGGTCTCGCAAATTGCGACCCCTGAGGCGCTGGCAGACCTGCTGCACACGGCTCGCATCATGGTCACCAGCCAGCCAGCGGACACCGACGAGGAAAGCCTCTACTGGCGAGAAGCGTTTATCCGTCAATGCATCGACTGGACAGAAGAACTGCAGCGTTATCGCCTCCCTGCCCCCTTGGTTACGATTGAATCGCCTCGCACCTTGCGTCAACTGGCCGACCTGAACCCCACCGACTGGGCCACCGAGCATCACCCTGAAATCGAGCGGGTCCGCAGTGACGCCGCGCAGCGTCTGGAAACCCTGAAGCGTCTGGCCTTATTGGCCACGTCGCTGGCGCAGATGGATTTCTCGTTGCTTTACGACAACCAGCGTGACCTGTTTGTCATCGGTTACAACGCCGAGGAGCGCAGGCTCGACACCGGTTACTACGACCTGCTGGCGTCCGAGGTGCGGCTGACCAATTACGTGGCCATCGCTCAAGGACAAATCCCCCAACGCGCCTGGTTCACCCTTGGAAGGCTGCTGAGTGAAAACGCGGGCGTACCGACGTTGCTGTCCTGGTCGGGTTCGATGTTCGAATACCTGATGCCGATGCTGGTGATGCCCAACTTCGAGGGCAGTCTGCTGGACCAGACTTGCTGCGCCGCCGTGACGGTGCAGATCGAACAGGGCAACAGGCTGGGCATTCCGTGGGGCGTTTCGGAGTCGGGTTACTCCTCCGTCGACGCGCACTTCAATTATCAATACCGCGCCTTCGGCGTTCAGGCCCTGGGGCTCCAGCGCGGGCTGAGCAATGACGTCGTGATAGCGCCCTACGCCAGCGCCCTGGCGTTGATGGTCGATGCCGATGCGGCCTGCAAGAACCTGCAACGCCTCGCCCTGCAAGGCTCTGCCGGACGTTTCGGTCTATATGAAGCCGTGGATTACACCGAGGCCCGCTTACCGCGCGGCCAACACTTCGTCGTGGTCCGGTCGTTCATGGCTCACCACCAGGGCATGAGCTTGCTGGCCTTGACCAACCGACTGCTCGATCAACCCATGCAACAGCGATTCGAGGCCGACCCGGCGCTGCGATCAGCCCTGCTGCTGCTACAGGAGCGGGTGCCGAAATCCGCCGCGCCGTACCTGCAAACCGCACAGTCGCCGGTACTCGGCGATGTCGGCCAAGGCCAGGATACGGGGCTTCGGGTGTTCTCCGATCCGGGACGCAAGCGTCCGGCCGTGCAGTTGCTCTCCAACGGTCGCTACCACGTCATGCTGACCAGCGGCGGCGGTGGTTACAGCCGCCGTAATGAAATGGCGATCACCCGTTGGCAGGAGGACACCTCACAGGACAATTGGGGTATGTTCTGCTACCTGCGCGATGTCCAGAGCAACACGGTCTGGTCGGCTGCGCATCAACCGACTATGCATCAACCCGAGAGCCACGAGGCGATCTTCTGCGATTCCCGTGCAGAGTTCCGTGCGCGCAACCAGGATTTCGACACACACCTGGAGATTGTTGTCTCGCCTGAAGACGACATCGAACTACGCCGCCTGCATGTCACCAACCGAGCGTCATCGGCCAAGACACTGGAGATCACCACCTACGCCGAAGTCGTGCTGACAACCCCGGTCAACGACGCGATGCACCCGGCGTTCAGCAAGCTGTTCGTGCAGACCGAATTACTGCCTGCGCTTCAGGCCATTATCTGTAGCCGCCGCCCCCGGGCCAGCGATGAACCGACGCCGTGGATGTGCCATTTGCTGGCGGCACACGGGGTGGACATCGATGCGATCTCGTACGAAACCGATCGCGCCCGGTTCATCGGCCGAGGACGCAGCCTTGTGTCACCTGCCGCCCTTGATGCCGATTGCCAGCGCTTGTCAGGCAGTGCAGGCCCGGTGCTCGATCCGGTGATCGCGATTCGCTGCAGGATTACCCTGCAACCTGGCCAACAGGCCACCATCGACCTGGTCACCGGTGTCGCCGACAGCCGTGATGACTGCCTTTACCTCATCAACAAATACCGTGACCGCCACCTCGCCGACCGCGTGTTCGACCTGTCCTGGACCCATAGCCAGGTGCTTCTGCGTCAGCTCAACGCCTCGTTGTCCGATGCCCGTCTGTTCGAGCAAATGGCCTCGTCGTTGCTTTACGCGAACGCCTCGATGCGCGCCAACCATGCGGTGCTGATTGCCAATCGCCGCAATCAGCCGGGGCTCTGGGGTCAGGCCATCTCCGGCGACCTACCCATCGTGTTGCTGCAAATCCAGAGCCTGGACAACATCGCCCTGGTGCAGCAATTGATTCAGGCCCACGCCTACTGGCGGCAAAAAGGGTTGGTGGTCGATTTGTTGATCTGGAACGAAGATCAGGCGGGTTATCGCCAGCAACTGCAGGACGCGATCCTGGGCCTTATCACCTCAGGCAGTGAAGCCACTCTACTGGATCGTCCGGGCGGGATTTTTGTGCGCCCCGCGCAGCAGATGTCGAATGAAGATCGCGTGCTGTTCCTCTCCGTTGCCAGGCTGGTGCTGAGCGAAGATCTGGGCAGCCTGGCCGAACAGATTCATCGCCGCAAAGTATCACCGATGCACGCACCGTTTGTGGCGACCCGGCATTTTCAGGCTCGGCCGGCATCGGTACGACCGAACCGTCCCTTCCTGCTGCTGAGCAACGAATATGGCGGCTTCAGCGCCGATGGCGGTGAGTACATAATCACCGGGCTCGCGCCCGATCCGACACCCGCGCCCTGGGTCAACGTGATCGCCAATGCACATCTCGGCACGGTGGTCTCGGAAGCCGGCAGTGCCTATACCTGGGCCGAAAACGCCCATGAATTTCGCCTGACGCCCTGGCACAACG
>DQGF01000062.1:13536-13659 GCA_003525045.1 Pseudomonas sp.
TCGCCTGACGCCCTGGCACAACGACCCAGTCACCGATCGCAGCGGCGAAGCCATTTACCTGCGTGATGAAGAGACCGGGCACTTCTGGTCTGCAGCGCCTCAACCCTGCCCCGGACAAGGCCC
>DQGF01000062.1:13965-17455 GCA_003525045.1 Pseudomonas sp.
AACCCTGCCCCGGACAAGGCCCGTACCAGACCCGTCACGGTTTCGGTTACAGCGTGTTCGAACATGAAGAAGACGGTATTTACAGCGAGCTGTGGATCTACGTGGCGCTGGATGCGCCGATCAAATTCTCGCGGCTAGTGTTGAGCAACCGCTCGGGACGCCGCCGATCATTGTCGGTCACAGGGTATGTGGAATGGGTGCTGGGCGATCTGCGCAGCAAATCGGCGATGCATGTGGTCACCCAATCGGATCCCGCCAGCGGGGCCTTCTTCGCCCGCAACGCCTACTCGGTGGAGTTTTCCGAGCGGGTGGCGTTCTTTGACACCGACACGATCGATCACGGTGTCAGCGGTGACCGTACTGAATTCATTGGCCGCAATGGCACCCTCGTCTCACCGGCAGTGATGCAGCACGCCGGTCTGTCCGGGCGCATGGGCGGTGGTCTGGACCCTTGTGCCGCCCTGCAAGTGTCGATCGAACTCGGCGAGGGCGATACCCGGGAAGTCATTCTGCGTCTGGGGGCAGCGTCTTCCAGTAACGCCGCCACCCAGCTGGTGCAGCGTTATCGGGGCAGCCTGGTGGCCGCCGAGGAATTGCATAAAGTACGGGAACACTGGCGCTCATTGCTCGGGGCGATTCGTATTGAAACGGGCGCGCCTGAGGTCGACGTCATGGTCAACGGCTGGTTGATGTATCAGGTCATCGCGTGCCGTTTCCAGGCCCGAAGCGGCTACTACCAGTCAGGTGGCGCCATCGGTTTTCGCGATCAGCTGCAGGACAGCATGGCGATGATCCATGCCGATCCGGCAGCCGTGCGAGCGCACCTGTTGCTGTGCGCCGGCCATCAGTATGTGGAAGGCGACGTGCAACACTGGTGGCACCCGCCGATGAATCGAGGGGTCCGCACCACCTGCTCCGATGACTTTTTGTGGCTGGTGGCCGCCACCAACCGCTATGTTGAAATGACCGCAGACGTGGGTGTACTGGAAGAGGCCGCCGGATACCTGGAAGGACGCCAACTGGTGGCTGGCGAAGAGTCCTACTATGACCTCCCCGGTGTATCGCCCCTGCGAGAGTCCCTGTATCAACACTGCGTGCGTGCCATCGAACACAGCCTGCGCCGAGGTCATCACGGGTTGCCGCTGATGGGCTCCGGTGACTGGAACGACGGCATGAATCGCGTCGGCCATCTGGGTACAGGTGAAAGTGTCTGGCTGGGCTTCTTCAGCTATCAAGTGCTGGAGCAATTTGCGGTGACCGCTCGCCTGCACGGTGATCACGCATTTGCCAAACGCTGCATCGACAGCGCGGTAACACTGCAACGCAACCTCGATCAAACGGCCTGGGACGGCGCCTGGTATCGCCGCGCCTGGTTCGATGACGGACAAATGCTCGGCTCGGCGAGCAATGAAGAATGCCGTATCGACTCAATTGCTCAAAGCTGGTCAGTGCTGTCAGAGGCCGGCTCTGCTGTCCGCCAGATCAAGGCGATGCAGTCATTGGATGAGCATCTGATCAAACATGACATCCGCGCCGTGTTGCTGCTTGATCCCCCGTTTGACAAGGGCACCCTGGATCCCGGCTACATCAAGGGCTACGTGCCAGGCGTGCGCGAGAACGGAGGTCAGTACACCCATGCTGCCGTTTGGGCGGGCATGGCGTTTGCGCAGTTGGGTGAAGCCGGCAAAGCCTGGGAACTGCTGAATCTGATCAACCCCGCCGCCCCTGCCAACAACGCTCAAATCGACACCTATAAGGTCGAGCCTTATGTCATGGCCGCGGATGTCTACGGCGCCGCGCCCCATGCCGGCCGAGGTGGCTGGACCTGGTACACCGGTTCTGCGGGCTGGATGTACCGGCTGATTGTCGAGTCATTGCTGGGTGTACAACGCAGCGGCCGCACGCTCAGAATCGAACCGCTGATACCCGTCGACTGGCGGGGCTTCATCTTGCACTACCGCTTCGGCAAAACCCTCTACCACTTTGATGTGCGTCAGGGCAGTTCGACCTTCACCTCCATTACCCTCGATGGCCAGCCTTTGAGTGACGCTGCGCTGACACTGGATGACGGCGGTCTGGAGCATTGGGTCCGGGTAGATTGTCGCGCCCGGTCACCCAGGCCTCAGGCGCTGGAATTCGAGCATGCCGCGGATGAATAGACATTGATCACCAGCCATGGCGTGCAGGGGAGTACCCTGAGTGGGCACACCCCTGTTCCGCCATGGATGCTCTGCCATGCATGCCTCCCCCGATCCAAGCCACAATCATTTACTGGCGGCGCTCCCGGCCGTTGACCTCCAGCGTCTTGTTCCGCACCTGGAGCAGGTCAGTTTGGCGCTGGGGGATGTGCTGTATGAACCGGGGGACACCTTGCGGCACGTTTACTTCCCGACCGACGCCATCGTCTCCCTGCTGCATGTCACAGAAAACGGCTCGTCAGCAGAAATCGCCGTGGTCGGAAACGAGGGTTTGATCGGCATTGCGCTGTTCATGGGCGGCGAAAGCACCTCCAGTCGGGCGGTGGTGCAAAGTGCCGGTGGTGCATTTCGCCTGCCTGGGCAAAAATTCAAGAAAGAGTTCAACCGTCATGGCGATCTGCTCCTGCTGATGCTGCGCTACACCCAGGCGCTGATCACGCAGATGTCACAGACCGCCTTGTGCAATCGCCACCATTCGATCGATCAGCAATTGTGTCGATGGCTGCTGTTGTCGCTGGATCGCCTGCACGGCAATCGCCTGAACATGACCCAGGAGCTGATCGCCAACATGCTGGGCGTGCGCCGCGAAGGCGTCACGGAAGCGGCGGGCAAACTGCAGCGTCAAGGCGTCATCGAGTACAGCCGGGGCCAGATCACGGTTCTGGATAGAGCGCGCCTTGAACGGCTCAGCTGCGAGTGCTACCTGGTGGTCAAGACCGAAACCGATCGGCTGTTGCATTACACCCGTCGCCAGGACGAGTGATGCTTTCGAATGGATTGCCGGCGGCAATACCGACTGTCCCTTAAACCTGTCAGCGAGCGGATATTGGTCCCGCTAACCGTGCATAAGACTAGGGTGAAGGAGCAGTCCCATAAATGAGCCGGAGTTCATCGCATGTCTTATGACGCAGCGCCCTAGTTTTAAAATGACAGCCGGGTTACCTGTTCGCGTTGATCCTGGGGCAGCAGTTAAGCGCGCAAAGAAGTGTTCTGCGTCAACAGCAAACGCCGGGTTATGCTGGTTCGATTGCTGCCCGTCGCGACAGGCAGTAATCGGCCCAGAGTGTGTAAAAACGCCTTCGCGAACCCTTGCTATGATTTCTGAGGATTTCATCGCAGGGATCGCCCATGAAGCGCTTTATCCAAGGTGAACATCGAGGCCAAGGCACCTTACTTCCCGAGAGCCTCGACGATTACGTCAGCGATACTAATCCAGTGCGTGTAGTCGACGTCTTTGTCGACGAACTCGACCTGGTCAATCTGGGTTTTGAAGGTGCCATTCCAGCCGATAC
>DQGF01000488.1 GCA_003525045.1 Pseudomonas sp.
CACGCTGATCGAGTTGCTGGTCGCGCTCGCGGTTTTTCTGATCCTGATCACGTTGGCCGTTCCGGCGTTTACCCGTTCGGTGCAAAGCACCAAGGCCGACACCGAAATGGGTGATCTGCAACGCGCTCTGAATTTCGCCCGACTGGAAGCCATCGACCGGGGCATTACTACCCAGATTCGTCCGACCGCGGGCGGCAGCGTCTGGACCGGGGATCTGGCGGTTTATGACGGTACTCGCAATCCGGCCAATGTATTGCGGGTTGTTCCGGCAATGAGCAGCGGCGCGACTCTGACGCTAACCTCAGGAGTGACCGCTATCGACTTCAACAACCTGGGCGGGTTGTCGGCACCCTCGACGGCGGTGGTGATCAGTTACGTATTGGGGGCGCAAAGCAGGACGTTGAATGTGTGTTTGAATGGACGAATTCTACTGGGTGGAAGTTGCGGATGAGGGGGTGGAGCAAGCGTGCACAGGAGGGCATGACGCTGATCGAGGTCTTGGTGGCGTTAGTGATTTTGAGCGTCGGTCTGTTGGGGGCGGCGGCGATTCAGCTCAATGCGCTGAAATACACGGACAGCTCGCGGATGAGCACCCAGGCCAGTTTTATCGCCTACGACCTGATGGACCGCATTCGCGCCAACACCACTGAGGATTACACCGTCACACCACCGACCTCGGGCAATCTGAGCGTCGCCCGGGATCAGGACCTGTACGACTTCACCTCTAACATCGCCAGTGCACTCGGCGCCAGCGCGACAGGCAGCGTCACCCTCAATCAGCGGGTGTACACCATCACCATCACCTGGGACGACTCGCGGGCCGCCAACACCGCCAATTCGCGACGCAGCTATGTGCTGACCAGTCGCGCCACCGTCGACCCGGTGTCGACGCCATGAATAAAGCCAGCAAAGGTTTCGGCCTGATCGAGTTGCTGATCGCCCTGGCGTTGAGCCTGATCGTGGTGCTGGGCGTTGCGCAGGTTTTTATCGCCGCCAAGAATACTTATGTCAGTCAGAACGCCTCGGCCAACATGCAGGAAGACGCACGTTTCGTATTGAGCAAGATGATTCAGGAAATCCGCATGGTGGGGATGTTTGGTTGTCAGGGGACTATCAACGACTCAAGCTCGACGGGTGACTTCAGTCTCAGAACGAAGGAACCTATCAGTTGGGACAATACCAGCCAGAAATTGACCCTGGTGACTGCGGATGTCGGCCGCAGTGGGACGCCGACCTGGACGGTGGTATCCAGATGTGGACTTGGCAGCACCGGCTCCGGCACCAGCCCGGGCGCCGACCCCGCATACGCTTACCCGGGTGTACGGGAGCCTGGTGAGGGGCAGATGGCATTTCCAATCCGACGGCTGATCTACAGCCTTAAGAATAACCAGCTGACAATGGGCGTCGGCAACGTTTTGACACCGACTCAGGCGGTGCTGATAGACAACGTCAGCGCCTTCAATGTGAGCTTCGGCGTCGAGGGATCGACCGGAGCCTTGAGTTACAGCAGCAACCCGTCCGATACGAGCTTGATTCGTAGTGTGCGCCTGACATTGACCCTCACTGACCCGAACAATCGGGTACGCAATCAAACCTTCAACGTGGTTGCCGCCTTGCGCAACCGGTTGCCATGATGGGAGGGTTGATGAAGGTTTCTTCGATGACTTCTCATCATCAGCGCGGCATGGCGTTGCTGGTCAGCCTGGTGTTTCTCTTGCTGCTGACATTGATCGGCATTTCATCGATGCAGAATGCCACCCTGCAAGAAAAAATGGCCGGCAGCGTGACCTTGCGCAATCAATCGTTCCAGACCGCCGAAGCAGCGCTGCGTATCGGCGAAAGTGCCGTACAGCTGGCCACCTATGCGCTACCGGTTTGCAGCGGCACTGGCCAATGCGCCCCGCCGGGTGAATCTTTGACGATCACCGGCGCCGGGTTCAATTCCACCTCGGGGGTGACCTGGATCGCCGCCGGTGGAGGTTTCTACGGCGTACAAAACATCGGCACCGTATATGACGCCGTGACTGTACCAAGCAACACCCCGGCAACGCTGTACCGGGTGACCGCCGTGGCCATCGCAGGCAACAACGTTCGTACTGTGGTGGAGAGTATTTATGCGAAGTACTGAACCGCTTGCCGGATTGTGGAGGCTGTTTTACGGCGTCGTGCTGGGCTTGTATCTGTCAGCCCCGGTTTACGCTTTCACCCCCTCGGATTCGCCCCTGTTGAGCGCCGCCGCTGTCGCGCCAAACGTGATGCTGCTGATCGATGATTCGGGGAGCATGAACAACATCATCTGGGCGCCGGGATTCGATCCGACGGTCAACCGTGCGCAGATCGCCAATTGCAGTTCCAACACCTCATGCTTCAGCGGCCAGAATCTGGATATGAGCGACACCAACATCCTCTTGTCGAGCCTCAACCGGGGAGGGTGCTCGACCAGCGGCAATTGGTATGGTTTCTATCGCGGTTTTTTGGGACTGTCATCCATATGCCTGAAGCTGCCCGACCCGGTGGGCAATGAAAATACTCGCTACACTGCCGACTACTTGTCTTATCTGGTGGGCTTGGCCAATGGTTCGAACAGGGATTTTACCAGTGGTACCGGCGCGATCCCCAACGATTACCGCATCAGCGTTGCTCAGGATGTGTCGACAAACCTGGTCAGCAGCAATCGCGCGCTGCGTATCGGCCTGGCGACATTTAACCCGCCCGCCACCAGCAACTCCGGCCCCGGCGGTTTTATTGCCCGCCCGGTCAGTGACCTGTCTCCCGTCAGCGGCAGCGTCACCCAGGCCCAGGCAAACACCAACTACAACGCCCTGATCGCCTCGATCAATGGCTTGAGCGCCATCGCCAACACCCCATTGGCGGAGTCCTATTACGAGATAACCCGGTACATGCGCGGCATGGCGCCGTATTACAACTCGACACCGACCACCTACACCAGCCCGATCCAGTATCGCTGCCAGAAAAACTACGGCGTGGTGATCACCGATGGCCTGCCCACTTTCGACCGGACCTTTCCCTCAACTGATCCACTCGGCGGCAGCCGTTTGCCGAACTGGGATGGCATCAGCACCAACGATGGCGACAACCTTTCCGGTGACGCAGAGGGCGATACCCTGTACCTGGACGACATTGCCAAATTCGCTTTTGACATCGACATGCGCACCACTGGTACAGACGCCGCGGGCAAAAGCTGGAACGCGGTGGACTTCCCCAAGCAGAACATGAACACCTACACCGTAGGTTTCACCGCAGCGAACCAGATGTTGTCGGACGCCGCCAATTACGGGCAGGGCAAGTACTACCAGGCGACCGATAGTGCTGGCCTCAATACTGCATTGTCATCGGCCTTGAGCGACATCACGTCCAAGGCCGGCTCCGGAGGCAGCGGCACCACCAGCAGCTCGATCGTCGGAGCCGGCTCCTCCTATTACCAGACCAGCTATGACCCCAAGGACTGGCGCGGCACGATCAAGTCCTATGGCTTCACCTCCAATGGTGCAGTGAATACCTCCTCGGTGCTCTGGACGACCGATACGGCCATCGTGCCCGCCGCCACAGCAGCGACTTATCAATCCTGGAACACCCTGACCAATGCTCCCGTAACCCTGACCTACGCCAACTTCTCCCCGGCGCAGCAGACGATCCTCAGTCAGGGTTTGCCTACCGGCATTACCGCAAGCGATCTGGTGGAGTGGAGCAAGGGCATCAACAAAACCGGGTTGAAAGTGCGCAGCGTATTACTCGGCGACATCATCAATTCGCCCTTGGTACTGGCGTCGCCATCGGACAAGACCGCCTCCGACCTGCTGGGCGATACCAGCTACAGCACCTACCTGACCACGAAAGCCGCCAACATGACCTCCAGTCTGGTGGTAAACGCCAACGACGGCTTTGTAAACGTCATCAATCCGGCCAACGGCGCCAGGCGTTATGCCTACATGCCGTCAAGTGTGCTGCCATCGCTGCGCAATATCGCCGACACCGCCTATGTCAACGGCGTCGGTCACGAGTTTCTGGTCGATGGTCAGCTCGGGGAGTTCGATGCCCAGCTCAACAGTGCCTGGAAAGCCCTCGCACTGGGCGGTACCGGCGCAGGCGGCAAGACATTTTACGCCGTACAGCTGTTCGACGCTTCGGCCGGTAACGTGACCAGGGCATTGTGGGAGATCAGTGCGCCGACCACGGCCAATACGGCGAACGTGTTCAATGACCTGGGTTATGCCTACGCCCGTCCGGAAGTGGCACGCTTGGCCGATGGGCGTTGGGCGGCTTTCATCTCCAACGGCTATGGCAGTAATTCGGGGGTGGCGGCGTTATACGTGGTGGACATTCGTGATGGGTCGCTGATCAAGAAAATCGTCGTCGACAGCACCGAAACCACCAACGGCCTGTCCTCGGTGAAACTCAAGGTCAACTCGCAGAATGTGGTGCAGGCCGCCTATGGCGGAGACCTGAAAGGGCGGTTGTGGAAATTTGATCTGAGTGGCCTTACCACGGACACCTGGGGTGTAGCGTTTTCCGGCAAGCCGTTGTTTACCACCGCTGGCGGCGCTACCCAGCCGATCACCGCACAACCGCTGCTGGCGGACAATTCCCTGGGCGGCAAGGTGGTATTTTTCGGCACCGGCAAATTCAACGAGACTGCCGACAAGACCAATAAGGATCTACAGGCGTTCTATGCGGTGTGGGACGCGAACGGTGGCACCGGGCAGATCACCACCTCCAGTTTGCAGGCCCAGGCGGTGACGGGCGTGGTTTCCGCAAGCTCGGGGCAGTTCATTACCACCAGCCAGAACGAAGTGACCTATCCGGCGGAGAAGGGTTGGTACCTGCCACTGGTCTACAACAGTGTGTTGAGCGGTGAACGGGTGATCAACCAGGCGGCTTTGATTCTGGGACGAATCGTATTTACCACGGCCAGCGTCGACACCACGGACCCTTGTGCCAGTTTCGGCACCGGCAAAGTGGTCGAACTGGATGCATTCAGCGGTAAAATGCTCAACTACGCGGTACTCGATACTAATGGCGATGACCGGGTCGACAACAGCGACACGATTTCCAGCGGGGTGATTTTCACCGGCGGGATGCCGGTATTGAACGCCATCGTCAACGGCGGAACCGGCAAGATCGTGGGCGACTCCAGTGCGACGGTGACCAGGCTGACTGAAAAGGGCGGCGTCGGCGACAGTCGTCGCATCATGTGGCGACAAATACAGTAAGTGAGAGTTGAGGCATGCGCAGATCCAACCGAGGTTTTACCCTGATTGAAATCATGATTGTGATTGCGATCATCGGGATCGTCATCACCATTGGCTACCCGAGCCTCACCGAGTACGTGAAGAAGGGCCGCCGGACTGAAGTGGCCGGTCTGCTCTCCGAGCAGGCGCAGATTCTTGAACGGTTTTATTCGAGCTCGAAGACTAGTGTCTACACCGGTGCCTCTGGCCTGAGCGCCGGCAATGATTTCTATACGATCACTCCGACCTTGACCGATCAGACCTTCAAGTTGACGGCTGTGCGCAAGGCCGGCAGCGCCATGGCGACGGACAAGTGTGGGGATTTCACTATCACCAATACCGGCGTCAGAAGCATGGAGAATGCTGCAGCTGGCCTGACCAGCAAGCAATGCTGGGGTCGTTGAGTACCTTATTCGGGCGCCTTTTGCGTCCTCTGTCTATTTAACGGTTGGATCAGAACATGACCAGGCAACAGCATGTGGTGATTGTCGGTGGCGGCGTAATGGGTTTGCTGACGGCATTCAATCTCGCGTCCGAAGTGCAGAGCGTTGTATTGCTGGATCGCTCGAATCTTGGTCAGGAGTCATCCTGGGCGGGTGGCGGCATCGTTTCGCCGCTCTATCCATGGCGCTATAGCCCGGCGGTCACGGCGCTGGCCCATTGGTCCCAGGACTTTTACCCACAGTTGGGCGAGCGATTGTTCGCTGCAACGGGGATTGATCCCGAAGTGCACACCACCGGTTTGTACTGGCTGGATCTGGATGATGAAGTCGAAGCGCTGGCTTGGGCCGAGCGTGAAAACCGTCCGTTGCGGGCTGTGGATATTTCGGCGGCCCACGATGCGGTGCCGGTGCTCGGCGCGGGCTTTTCCCGGGCGATCTACATGGCTGATGTGGCCAATGTGCGTAATCCACGGCTGGTGAAATCGCTCAAGGCTGCGCTGCTGGCGCTGCCAAACGTGACGATTCATGAGCAGTGCGAAGTCAGCGGATTCATCCGGGAAGGCGCTGCGGTAGTCGGGGTGCAAACCTCGGCGGGTGCCATTCATGGCGATCAGGTGGTTCTGACTGCTGGCGCCTGGAGTGGTGATTTGCTCAAGAGCCTGGGTCTGGACCTGCCGGTCGAGCCGGTCAAAGGGCAGATGATTCTTTACAAATGCGCGGCGGACTTCCTGTCCAGCATGGTACTGGCCAAGGGGCGTTATGCGATTCCTCGGCGCGATGGGCACATTCTGATTGGCAGTACGCTGGAACATGAAGGCTTTGACAAAACACCGACAGAGTCAGCCCTTGAGAGCTTGAAGGCATCGGCAGTGGAGTTGATTCCTGCGTTGGCGGAGGCTGAGGTGGTCGGGCACTGGGCCGGGTTGCGGCCGGGTTCACCGGAGGGCATTCCTTACATTGGCCGGGTGCCGGGGTTTGATGGGCTGTGGCTCAACTGCGGGCATTACCGCAATGGCCTGGTGTTGGCGCCGGCGTCGTGTCAGTTGTTTGTGGATGTGATGCTGGGACGGGAGCCGATTATCGATCCGGCGCCGTATTCGCCAGAAGGGCGGATTTAGCCGCGGGATCGATGCCGGATGTCAGATCGCCTTCGCGAGCAGGCTC
>DQGF01000586.1:0-155 GCA_003525045.1 Pseudomonas sp.
AGGTGATCCTCAACAACCTCTACGCCCAGACCCAGCTGCAAGCGGTGTTCGGTATCAACATCGTGGCGCTGATCGACGGCCGTCCGCGGATCCTCAACCTCAAGGACCTGCTGGAAGCCTTCGTTCGTCACCGTCGCGAAGTCGTTACCCGCCGT
>DQGF01000586.1:453-2118 GCA_003525045.1 Pseudomonas sp.
CGTACCGTGTTCGAACTGCGCAAAGCCCGCGAACGTGGTCACATTCTGGAAGGTCAAGCGGTTGCCCTGTCGAACATCGACCCGGTCATCGCCCTGATCAAGGCCTCGCCGACTCCGTCGGAAGCCAAGGAAGCGCTGATCAAGACCGCGTGGGAATCTTCCGCCGTGGTTGCGATGGTTGAGCGTGCCGGTGCCGATTCGTGCCGTCCAGAGACCCTGGACCCGCAATACGGTCTGCGTGAAGGCAAGTACTTCCTGTCGCCAGAGCAGGCGCAAGCCATTCTGGAACTGCGCTTGCACCGCCTGACCGGCCTGGAACACGAAAAGCTGCTGGCCGAGTATCAAGAGATCCTCAACCAGATCGGCGAGCTGATCCGCATCCTCAGCAGCGCCACGCGCCTGATGGAAGTGATCCGCGAAGAACTGGAAGTGATCCGCGCCGAATACGGCGACGTGCGTCGCACCGAGATTCTCGATGCCCGTCTCGACCTGACCCTGGGTGACATGATCCCGGAAGAAGAGCGCGTCGTGACCATTTCCCACGGTGGCTATGCCAAGACCCAGCCATTGGCTGCGTACCAGGCTCAGCGTCGTGGCGGTAAAGGCAAATCGGCTACTGGCGTGAAGGATGAGGACTACATCGCTCACCTGCTGGTCGCCAACAGCCACACCACGCTGCTGCTGTTCTCCAGCAAAGGCAAAGTGTACTGGCTGAAAACCTACGAAATCCCGGAAGCCTCCCGCGCTGCCCGTGGTCGTCCGTTGGTCAACCTGCTGCCGCTGGACAGTGATGAATACATCACCACCATGTTGCCGGTCGAGGAATACACCGAAGGTCACTTCATCTTCATGGCCACTGCCAAAGGCACCGTGAAGAAGACCCCGCTGGAATCCTTCAGCCGTCAACGCAGCGTCGGTCTGATCGCGCTGGAGCTGGACGAAGGTGACGTACTGATCTCTGCCGCCATTACCGATGGCGAGCGCGAAGTCATGCTGTTCTCCGACGGTGGTAAGGTGACTCGCTTCAAGGAAACCGACGTTCGCGCCATGGGCCGTACCGCTCGCGGTGTCCGCGGCATGCGTCTGCCGGAAGGCCAGAAGCTGATTTCGATGCTGATCCCGGAAGAAGGCAGCCAGATCCTTACCGCTTCGGCGCGTGGTTTCGGCAAGCGTACGGCGATCACCGAGTTCCCTGAGTACAAGCGTGGCGGTCAGGGCGTTATCGCCATGGTCAGCAACGACCGTAACGGCCGTCTGGTCGGTGCCGTCCAGGTGCTTGATGGCGAGGAAATCATGCTGATTTCCGACCAGGGCACTTTGGTGCGTACTCGTGTCGACGAAGTCTCCAGCCTGGGTCGTAACACCCAGGGCGTGACCCTGATCAAGCTGGCCAGCGATGAAACGCTGGTGGGCCTGGAACGGGTTCAGGAACCGTCGGAAGTCGAAGGCGAGGAGCTGGAAGGTGAAGAGGGCGAAGAAGGTGCAGTGTTCGACGGCGAAGTCGTGATCGACGATGTTGCCGAAGACCAGCAACTCGACGCCGCCGCTGACGAAGAACCGCAAGAGTAAGCGGGCAAGCAGGGGGCGGATGAAAATTCGCCCCTTGTTATTTGTCACTTGAAAAAATTTCGACACCCACGAAGATCCCTTGTGGGAGCGGGCTTG
>DQGF01000586.1:2421-10618 GCA_003525045.1 Pseudomonas sp.
GCGGGCTTGCTCGCGAAGACGGACTGACATTCACCACAGATGTCTCCTGTTACACCGCTTTCGCGAGCAAGCCCGCTCCCACATTGGATCTGTGTCGACTGATATGTTTGCATGACCCACCAAATCAGAGCGAGATTGGATGTGAGCAAGAGAGCCTATAACTTCTGTGCCGGTCCTGCGGCACTTCCCGAAGCTGTCCTGAAGCGCGCTCAGGCTGAACTCCTCGATTGGCATGGCAAGGGCCTGTCGGTCATGGAAATGAGCCATCGCAGTGATGAGTTCGTGTCCATCGCCACCAAGGCCGAGCAGGATCTGCGTGATCTGCTGAATATCCCCTCGAACTATAAAGTGCTGTTCCTGCAAGGTGGCGCCAGCCAGCAATTTGCGCAGATTCCTCTGAACCTGTTGCCGGAAAACGCCACTGCCGACTATATCGACACCGGTATCTGGTCGCAGAAAGCCATCGAAGAAGCTTCGCGCTACGGTCACGTCAACGTTGCCGCTACGTCCAAGCCTTACGACTATTTCGCCATTCCCGGTCAGAACGAATGGAACCTGTCGAAAGACGCGGCTTACGTTCACTACGCACCGAACGAAACCATCGGCGGTCTGGAATTCCAGTGGATCCCCGAAACCGGTGACGTTCCGCTGGTGGCCGACATGTCCTCGGACATCCTCTCGCGTCCGATGGATATTTCGCGCTTCGGCATGATCTACGCCGGCGCCCAGAAGAACATCGGCCCGAGCGGTCTGGTCGTCAACATCGTTCGCGAAGACCTGCTGGGCCGCGCCCGTTCCCTGTGCCCGACCATGCTCGACTACAAGGTCGCGGCCGATAACGGCTCGATGTACAACACCCCGCCAACCCTGGCCTGGTATCTGTCCGGCCTGGTATTCGAGTGGCTGAAAGAGCAGGGTGGTGTCGAGGCCATCGGCAAACTCAATGACGTGAAGCAGCGCACGCTGTACGACTTCATCGACGCCAGCGGCCTGTACAGTAACCCGATCAACAAGTCGGACCGCTCGTGGATGAATGTGCCGTTCCGTCTGGCGGACGACCGTCTCGACAAGCCATTCCTGGCCGGTGCCGAAGAGCGTGGCCTGTTGAACCTCAAGGGTCACCGTTGCGTGGGCGGCATGCGTGCCTCCATCTATAACGCCGTCGATATCGTTGCGGTCAACGCACTGGTTTCGTACATGGCAGAGTTCGAGAAGGAACACGGCTGATGTCTGAGCAAGAACTCAAGGCACTGCGCCTGCGCATTGATGCCCTGGACGAAAAAGTCCTGGAGCTGATCAGTGAGCGCGCGCGCTGCGCCCAGGAAGTTGCGCGGGTAAAGATGGCCTCGCTGGCCGAAGGCGAAGTGCCGGTGTTCTATCGCCCCGAGCGTGAAGCTCAGGTGCTCAAGCGCGTGATGGAGCGCAATCAGGGTCCACTGGGCAACGAAGAGATGGCGCGGCTGTTCCGCGAAATCATGTCTTCGTGCCTGGCCCTCGAGCAGCCGCTGAAAGTGGCTTACCTCGGCCCTGAAGGCACCTTCACTCAAGCCGCTGCCATGAAGCACTTCGGCCACGCGGTGATTAGCAAGCCCATGGCCGCTATCGATGAAGTGTTCCGCGAAGTGGCGGCGGGCGCGGTGAACTTTGGCGTGGTCCCGGTGGAAAACTCCACCGAGGGCGCGGTCAATCACACCCTCGACAGCTTCCTCGAGCACGACATGGTCATCTGTGGCGAAGTCGAGTTGCGGATTCACCACCACCTGTTGGTCGGCGAAAACACCAAGACCGACAGCATCAGCCGCATCTATTCCCACGCCCAGTCGCTGGCCCAGTGCCGCAAGTGGTTGGACGCACACTACCCGAATGTCGAGCGCGTGGCGGTGTCCAGCAACGCCGAAGCGGCCAAGCGGGTCAAGGGTGAGTGGAACTCGGCGGCGATCGCCGGCGACATGGCTGCAGGTTTGTACGGGCTGACCCGTCTGGCCGAGAAAATCGAGGATCGCCCGGACAACTCCACGCGATTCCTGATGATCGGTAGCCAGGAAGTGCCACCGACCGGCGACGACAAGACCTCGATCATCGTCTCCATGAGCAACAAGCCGGGCGCGCTGCACGAGTTGCTGGTGCCGTTCCACGACAACGGCATCGACCTGACGCGAATCGAGACGCGTCCGTCGCGCAGCGGTAAATGGACCTACGTGTTCTTCATCGACTTCGTCGGCCACCACCGCGATCCGCTGGTAAAAGGTGTGCTGGAAAAGATCAGTCAGGAAGCAGTAGCACTCAAAGTGCTGGGTTCCTACCCGAAAGCAGTTCTCTAAGGGGTAGCAAATGAGTGGCGACTTCCTCGCTCTGGCACAGCCAGGCGTACAACAACTTTCGCCTTATGTTCCGGGCAAACCTGTGGACGAGCTGGCGCGCGAGCTGGGCATCGACCCGGCCGGCATCGTCAAGCTGGCGAGCAACGAAAACCCGTTGGGCGCCAGTCCCAAGGCTCTGGCAGCGATTCGTGAAGAGCTGGCCGAGCTGACCCGTTATCCGGATGGCAACGGTTTTGTGCTCAAGACCCTGCTGGCCGATCAGTGCCGTGTCGAGCTGAATCAGGTAACGCTGGGCAACGGTTCCAACGATATTCTCGAGTTAGTTGCGCGCGCCTATCTGGCGCCGGGCCTGAACGCGGTGTTCAGCGAGCACGCGTTTGCGGTCTATCCAATCGTGACTCAGGCCGTTGGTGCTGACGCGCGCGTGATCCCTGCGAAAGACTGGGGGCACGATCTGCCGGCCATGCTGGCGGCCATTGATGCCGACACTCGCGTGGTGTTCATCGCCAACCCGAACAACCCGACCGGGACCTGGTTCGACGCCGAGGCGCTGGACGAATTCCTGCAGGATGTGCCGGAACACGTGCTGGTGGTGCTGGACGAGGCCTACATCGAATACGCCGAAGGCAGCGACTTGCCGGATGGTCTGGACTTCCTGGCGGCTTACCCGAACCTGTTGGTTTCGCGCACGTTCTCCAAGGCTTACGGCCTGGCGGCGCTGCGGGTTGGTTATGGCTTGTCCACCGCTGTAGTCGCGGATGTGCTGAACCGTGTGCGTCAGCCGTTCAACGTCAACAGCCTGGCCCTGGCCGCCGCGTGCGCTGCATTGCAAGACGCCGAGTACCTGGCTGAAAGCCGCCGCCTGAACGAAGCCGGCATGCAGCAACTCGAAGCAGGTTTCCGGGAGCTGGGGCTGAGCTGGATTCCGTCCAAGGGTAACTTCATCTGCGTCGATCTGGGTCGTGTTGCTTTGCCGATCTTCCAGGGCTTGTTGCGCGAAGGCGTGATCGTGCGTCCGGTGGCCAACTACGGCCTGCCGAACCACCTGCGCATCACCATCGGCCTGCCGGCGGAAAACAGCCGCTTCCTTGAGGCGCTGACCAAGGTTCTGGCTCGTGGTTGATGTCACTGCGCTGCAATCTGCTGAACCTATGATCGGTCGCCTGGTGGTGGTCGGTCTGGGGTTGATCGGCGGTTCCTTTGCCAAGGGTTTGCGTGACAGCGGCCTGTGCCGCGAAGTGGTCGGGGTCGATCTCGACCCGCAGTCGCGCAAGCTGGCGGTTGAGCTGGGCGTGGTGGATCGCTGCGAAGAAGACCTGGCCGTCGCTTGCCAGGGCGCCGACGTGATTCAACTGGCCGTGCCGATCCTCGCCATGGAAAAAATGCTCGGTCGCTTGGCCGGCATGGACCTGGGGTCGGCGATTCTGACCGACGTCGGCAGCGCCAAGGGCAATGTGGTGCGCGCCGCCACCGCAGCGTTCGGCGGTATGCCGGCACGCTTTGTGCCGGGGCATCCGATTGCCGGTTCCGAGCAGAGTGGGGTGGAAGCCTCTAACGCCGACCTGTTCCGCCGCCATAAAGTGATACTGACGCCGCTGGATCAAACCGATCCGGCAGCCTTGGCTGTGGTCGACCGCCTGTGGCGCGAATTGGGCGCCGATGTCGAGCACATGCAGGTCGAGCGTCACGACGAAGTGTTGGCGGCAACCAGCCATTTGCCACACTTGCTCGCGTTCGGTTTGGTCGATTCGTTGGCCAAGCGCAATGAAAACCTTGAGATCTTCCGTTACGCTGCCGGCGGTTTCCGCGATTTCACAAGAATCGCGGGGAGCGACCCGGTCATGTGGCACGACATCTTCCTCGCCAACCGCGAAGCTGTCCTGCGCACACTCGATACATTTCGCAGCGACCTCGACGCCTTGCGCGACGCGGTCGATGCAGGGGATGGGCACCAATTGTTGGGCGTGTTCACGCGCGCCCGGGTTGCCCGCGAGCATTTCAGTAAAATCCTGGCCCGCCGGGCCTATGTGGACGCTATGAATTCCAACGACCTGATTTTCCTGGCACAACCTGGTGGCCGCCTGACTGGGCGGATTCGTGTACCGGGCGACAAATCGATTTCCCACCGTTCGATCATGCTCGGCTCCCTGGCTGAAGGCGTCACCGAAGTGGAAGGTTTCCTCGAGGGCGAAGACGCCCTGGCGACCTTGCAAGCCTTCCGCGACATGGGCGTGGTGATCGAAGGTCCGCACCACGGTCGCGTGACCATTCACGGCGTCGGCTTGCATGGCTTGAAGCCTGCGCCGGGCCCGATCTATCTGGGCAACTCGGGTACCTCGATGCGTCTGCTGTCTGGCCTATTGGCTGCGCAGAACTTCGACAGCACCCTGACCGGTGACGCTTCGCTGTCCAAGCGCCCGATGAATCGCGTGGCCAATCCACTGCGTGAAATGGGCGCCGTGATCGAAACCGCCGCAGAAGGTCGTCCACCGATGACCATTCGTGGCGGCAACACGCTCAAAGGCCTGACCTACACCATGCCGATGGCCAGTGCCCAGGTTAAATCCTGCCTGCTGCTGGCCGGTCTGTACGCCGAAGGCAAGACCACCGTCACCGAGCCTGCACCGACCCGCGACCACACCGAGCGCATGCTGCGTGGCTTCGGCTACCCGGTCAGCGTCAACGGCGCTACGGCGTCGGTCGAGTCCGGCCACAAGCTGACCGCCACTCACATTGAAGTCCCGGGCGATATCTCCTCTTGCGCGTTCTTCCTGGTGGCCGCGTCGATCGCCGAAGGTTCGGAGCTGGTGCTCGAACACGTCGGCATCAACCCGACCCGTACCGGCGTGATCGACATCCTGCGTCTGATGGGCGCTGACATCACCCTGGAAAACCAGCGTGAAGTCGGCGGCGAACCGGTAGCGGACCTGCGCGTACGTGCAGCTAAACTTAAAGGTATCGAGATTCCCGAAGCGCTGGTTCCGCTGGCCATCGATGAATTCCCGGTGCTGTTCGTGGCCGCGGCCTGTGCCGAAGGGCGCACCGTCCTGCGTGGCGCTGAAGAGCTGCGAGTCAAGGAGTCGGACCGGATCCAGGTCATGGCCGATGGCTTGCTCGCGCTGGGCGTCAAATGCGAACCGACGCCGGACGGCATCATCATCGACGGCGGCCAGATCGGCGGCGGCGAAGTGCACGGTCACGGCGATCACCGCATTGCCATGGCCTTCAGCGTGGCCTCGCTGCGCGCCACTGCACCGATCCGCATCCATGACTGTGCCAACGTCGCGACGTCGTTCCCGAACTTCCTCGCGTTGTGCGCGCAGGTCGGTATCCGTGTAGCACAAGAGGCTCAGTCGTGAAAATCAACGCACCGGTCATCACCATTGATGGGCCAAGCGGCTCTGGCAAAGGCACGGTCGCCGGGATACTGGCCAAGCGTCTGGGCTGGAATCTGCTGGACTCCGGTGCGCTGTATCGATTGCTGGCGTTTGCGGCGTATAACCACGGCGTCGATCTGACCAATGAAGAGCTGCTCAAGAAGCTTGCCGCTCATCTGGATGTTCAGTTCATCGCGGCGACCGACGGTCAGCTGCAACGCATCATTCTTGAGGGTGACGAAGTCAGCGATGTCATCCGCACCGAGAGTGTCGGTTCAGGTGCCTCCCAGGTCGCGGCGTTGCCCGCCGTGCGTGAGGCGCTGCTGCAGCGCCAGCGTGCCTTTCAGGAAGCGCCAGGGCTGGTGGCCGATGGCCGCGACATGGGCACGGTGGTTTTTCCCGACGCTCCGCTGAAGATATTCCTCACCGCCAGTGCCGAGGAGCGTGCGCGCCGTCGATACTTGCAGTTGAAGGGCAAAGTGGATGGTGTTAGTCTGTCGAGTCTGCTAGATGAGATCCGTGCACGCGATGAGCGTGACACCCAGCGCGCGGTAGCCCCGCTCAAGCCGGCGGCTGACGCCATTCAGCTGGATTCCACGGAATTATCCATCGAGCAGGTGCTGGAACGCATCATGAGTGAGATCGCCCTCCGCGATCTTGCCGGGTGACCAAGAAACGACCCGGGGGACCAGTCATAGTCCTGTGTCGTTTCTTTAAATGAACGTAACCCACGTCGTCTGGGATGTGGAGCTGGGCGTATCCTTCGCCCTTATTCAACAGGAATTAAAATGAGCGAAAGCTTTGCGGAACTCTTTGAAGAAAGCCTAAAAACCCTGAACCTTCAGGCAGGCTCCATCATCACCGGTGTTATCGTTGATATCGATTACCAAGCTCGCTGGGTAACCGTTCACGCTGGCCTGAAGTCTGAAGCACTCATCCCGCTTGAGCAGTTCTACAACGATGCTGGCGAACTGACTATCAACGTCGGTGACGAAGTTCACGTTGCTCTGGACTCGGTTGAAGACGGCTTTGGTGAAACCAAGCTGTCCCGTGAAAAAGCCAAGCGCGCTGAATGCTGGATTGTTCTGGAAGCAGCCTTCGCAGCCGAAGAAGTGGTCAAGGGCGTTATCAACGGTAAGGTTAAAGGCGGCTTCACTGTCGACGTTAACGGCATCCGTGCGTTCCTGCCAGGTTCTCTGGTTGACGTCCGTCCTGTGCGCGACACCACGCACCTGGAAGGCAAAGAGCTGGAATTCAAGGTCATCAAACTCGACCAGAAACGCAACAACGTTGTCGTTTCCCGTCGTAGCGTCCTCGAAGCCGAGAACTCCGCCGAGCGTGAAGCTCTGCTGGAATCCCTGCAGGAAGGCCAACAAGTCAAAGGTATCGTCAAGAACCTCACCGATTACGGCGCATTCGTCGATCTGGGTGGCGTCGATGGCCTGCTGCACATTACCGACATGGCTTGGAAACGTATCAAGCATCCTTCCGAAATCGTCAACGTTGGCGACGAGATCGATGTCAAGGTTCTGAAGTACGATCGCGAACGCAATCGTGTTTCCCTGGGCCTCAAGCAACTGGGCGAAGATCCATGGGTTGCTATCAAAGCCCGTTACCCAGAAAGCACTCGCGTTACCGCTCGTGTAACCAACCTGACCGACTACGGCTGCTTCGCTGAGCTGGAAGAAGGCGTTGAAGGCCTGGTACACGTTTCCGAAATGGACTGGACCAACAAGAACATCCACCCTTCGAAAGTCGTACAAGTCGGCGACGAAGTGGAAGTCATGGTTCTGGACATCGACGAAGAGCGTCGTCGTATCTCCCTCGGCATCAAGCAGTGCAAATCTAACCCATGGGAAGATTTCTCTGGCCAGTTCAACAAGGGCGATAAAATCTCCGGCACCATCAAGTCGATCACCGATTTCGGTATCTTCATTGGTCTGGACGGCGGCATCGACGGTCTGGTTCACCTGTCCGACATCTCCTGGAACGAAGTGGGCGAAGAAGCCGTTCGCCGCTTCAAGAAGGGCGACGAGCTGGACACCGTTATCCTGTCGGTTGACCCAGAGCGCGAGCGCATCTCCCTGGGTATCAAGCAACTGGAAAGCGATCCGTTCTCCGAGTACGTTCAAGAGAACGACAAAGGCGCAATCGTTAAAGGCATCGTGAAAGAAGTTGACGCTAAAGGCGCCATCATCACTCTGGCCGACGATATCGAAGCGACTCTGAAAGCCTCCGAAATCAGCCGTGACCGCGTTGAAGACGCGCGCAACGTTCTGAAAGAAGGCCAGGAAGTAGAAGCCAAGATCATCAGCGTTGACCGCAAGAGCCGCGTAATCCAGCTCTCCATCAAGTCGAAAGACGTTGAAGAAGAGAAAGAAGCAATCCAAAGCCTGCGCGACAAGCCAGCTTCGGACACTGCTGCTCCTGGTCCTACCACTCTGGGCGACCTGTTGCGTGCACAAATGGAAAAACAGAACTAAGTTCTGTCAGACCATA
>DQGF01000476.1:0-1084 GCA_003525045.1 Pseudomonas sp.
GGCTTGTTGCACGCGCAATTGACGCTGCAGATCCAGGCGGGCCTGTTCTTTCTCCAGGTATTCGTGACGCGCCACGTATTGCTGGGTCAGCAGGCGCTGATAGTCCTCGGCCAGCTGGGTGGCGATCGGCAGGGTTTTCAGGAGGTTTGCGACCTGGGCTCGGGCGGCTTGAATTTCGGCGCTGCGTTGAAGGATTTCCGCGTCGACCAACTCCAGGCTGCTGCGGTATTCCTGGTATTGCCCCTGGAGCCAGCGCTGTGCCGCCAGCACTTGCTCGGGGTTGGCATGCTCGATGGCGCCGACCAAGGAGTTCGGGGCCTGGCGGTGATTGATCGCATCGAGCATTGCCGTGCCACGAGCGCTGTCAATTCGCGCGGCCAACAGGTCACTCTGGATGAGCTTGACGTCAGCGTCGGCGGAGGTCGGATCGAGTTCGACCAGTAGCTCACCGACCTTGACTGTCTGGCCATCGCTGACATGGATGGCTTTGACCACTGCCGTTTCACTGGATTGAATCAACTTGGTTTTACCGCTGGGGACGATCTTGCCCGAAGCGACCGCGACCACTTCTATCTTGCCGATCGAGGCCCACAACAGCGTCAGCACGGCGAACGCCATGATGCTCCAGATGAAGACTCTGGGTGCCGGGTGCACCGGCTTATCCTGGAGTTCCAGGGCCGCGGGTAAAAACTGGATTTCATGGGGCAGGCGCCCCGCTAGCGCGTCCATCTGCCGGCGCTGGCGCCAGGACTGACGCCAGGCGTCGCGGTAGCGCTGCAAAAGATCAAGGCTTGCGGTCATGTGACAGTCACTCCATGAGTGTTCGACAATGCTTCAGGTGGCTGATCGTTCAGCCTTGCTGCAGGCGGTGCAGCCGGCAGTAATGTTCCGCCTGCTGGGCGATGAGTTCGGCGTGTGATCCTTGTTCGACGATTTGCCCTCGATCCACCACCAGGATGCGATGGGCATCACGCACGGCGGACAGTCGGTGAGCGATGATGATCACGCTGCGCCCCTGGCAAATGGTCTGCATGTTCTGCTGGATGATCCGCTCGGACTCGTAGTCCAGGGCGCTGGTGGCTTC
>DQGF01000476.1:1467-3165 GCA_003525045.1 Pseudomonas sp.
CCGGACAGCGAGGCGCCGTGTTCACCGACGATGGTGTCGTAGGCTTCCGGCAACTCAAGGATGAACTCATGGGCGCCGGCCATTTTTGCGGCATCGATCACCGCCTCAAGGGGCGCTCCCGGGTCGCTCAGCGCAATGTTTTCGCGAATGCTGCGGTTGAACAGCATGCTGTCCTGCAACACCACGCCAATCTGTCGGCGCAGGGATGAAACATCCGCCAGGGCCAGATCCATGCCATCGACCAGCACCCGGCCACGCTCGGGGACGTACAAGCGCTGTAACAGGCGAGTCAATGTGCTTTTGCCAGAACCGGATCGCCCGACGACACCGATCACTTCTCCGGCCTCGACCTGCAGGCTCACCCCGCGCAACACTTCGGAGCCATCGGTGCGATAGCGAAAATGCACCTGGTCGAACTCAATATGGCCCTTGAGCGGCGGCAGCGTGCTGCGGGTGCCGTTGGTCAACTCGGTGGGCGTATTGAGTATGTCGCCCAGGCGCTGGACCGAAACGCCGGTTTGCTGGAAGCTCGTCCAGAGCTGTGCCAGGCGCATGATCGGTTGTGATACGCGACCGGCAAGCATGTTGAAGGCAATCAACTCACCCACCGAAAGCTGGCCGCCAATGACTAGCTGAGCACCTAGCCAAAGCGTCGCCACAGTGACCAGTTTGCCAATCAGGGACACGCTTTCGTTAGCGATAGCGGACAGGTTTTGGGTCTTGAAACCGGCCGCGACATAGGCCGCCAACTGGTTGTCCCACTTGCGCATGATCTGCGGCTCGACCGCCATCGACTTGAGCGTATCAATACCGTTCACTGCCTCCACCAGAAAGGCCTGGTTCTCCGCACCGCGAGCGAAACTGTCCTGCAGCCTCGATCTCAATAACGGCGTAATCAATAAAGAGACCAGAAAATAAAGCGGTAGAGAAAGGAGCACGATCAGGGTCAACCAGCCGCTGTAACAAAACATCACGACGATAAACACCACTGAAAACAGCACATCCAGCAGCAACGTAATGGCATTGCCCGTGAGAAAGCTGCGGATATTTTCCAGTTCACGCACACGGGCTACCGAGTCGCCCACTCGCCGCGCCTGAAAATAAGCCAAAGGCAAATTGATCAAATGGTGGAAAAGACGTGAGCCCAGTTCCACATCGATGCGGCTGGTGGTATGGGCAAATACGTAGCTGCGCAAACCGCTGAGTGCGGACTCGAAGATCATGACGGCCAGCAAGCCGGAGGCGATGACGTCCAGGGTCGTCAAGCCCTGGTGCACCAGCACTTTGTCCATGACCACCTGGAAGAACAGCGGTGTTACCAGTGCGAAAAGTTGCAGGACAAAAGAGACAACGACGATTTCGCCCAGCAGCTTTCGGTATTTGACGATGGCCGGGATGAACCAGGTGAAATCGAAGCGCGAGGTCTCGCCGGGCAGTGCAGTTTCGGAACGAACCAACAGCAAACATCCGGTCCACCGAGCTTGCAACTGGTCAAGACTGATCACCTCGGGTCGACTTGAGCGAGGATCCTGGATCAGCGCTTTTCCTTCATCGAGTTTGGCGATGATAAAAAAACTGCCATCGCGATCCATTGCAATCGCCGGTAGCGGGGTACGGTCAAGACGGGAAACCGTTGTTTTCACCGACTTGGCCTTGAGGCCCAACTTGCGCGCGGCCAAGAGCAATTCAGCGTGCCCG
>DQGF01000476.1:3466-7103 GCA_003525045.1 Pseudomonas sp.
GCAATTCAGCGTGCCCGAGTGCCTGCCCCGCCGTAGAAAGTTGGTAGCACAGTTGTTCGCCGGACGCTGCCACATTATGAAAACGGGCGAGCATGACCAGGCACGCAACACCGGTATCCATACCCGAAGGGCATTCTGCCGATTTGATTGTTGTTTCTTCTTCGCTCATGAGCCATCCCTGGAAAACCGGAAAGTCGTTCAATGAAAATTGCAGCCAGCGGTGCATCAACTCGTTCAGGTTTGCCCAGGAAGATCCGGAGGAAGAAAACCTTTCTCAAAATCGTAATCTTTGGACAAGTAGGCGTTAAGACTGTGGAGATCCGCCGGGCTTAGTACTCCAGCCACTTGTTTTAATTTGAGCGTATTGATGATGTAGTCATAGCGAGCATTGTTGTACTCCCTGACGACGTTATAGAGCTGGCGTTGCGCATTGAGAACATCCGAAAAGTTTCGAGACCCCATCTGCCAACCCACTTTGTTGGCCTGTACCGACGCTCGACTGGACTGGATGGTCTGGCGTCTCGCTGTTACCTGTTCGATATCGGAATTAACGGTGCGATGCAGATTTCGAGTGGCTAACACTGTTTCACGAAGCCGGTCTTCTTTTTCATATTGACTTTGCGCCAACTGCTGGGTCGCTTCGCGCACTTGAGATCGAACCATACCGCCTGAATACAAGGGGATGTTGAGTTCAAGTGCAATGCTGCGTTGGGTAATATTATCCCGATAGTTTGCGCCACCCATGGCTTCACTGTTGCCTTTGCGATAGGAGACCACCGCATCAAGGGTGGGGGCGAAGCCGGCCTTGCGTTGCAACACAGTGTGTTCCGCTGCAACCAGCGAAAAGTGGCTGGCTTGCAGCGTCAGGTTTTGTTGCACCGCCTGGTTGACCCAGGCGTCTGCTTCCTCAGGTTCGGGCGCCAAAATTGGCAACTGATGCTCGATGCCTTCAATTGTCGAGTAGTGTTTGTTGGTCAGGCGAGACAAGTGCCCGTAAGCATCATCCACCTGGCGCTCCGCCAGTTTTCGGTTGGCGCTGGCATTGTCGTAAGCGGCTTTGGCATCCAATACGTCGGTGATATTGGCCGCGCCGCTGGCAAGCCGTGCCTGGGCCTGCTGTTGTTGACGCTGCAGAGCTGTTTCCTCAGCCTTGGACGCTGCCACCCTATCCAGCGCTCGCAGGGTTTCAAAATAGGCTTGCGCCACCGTGAGGATCAATAATTGTTCTTTTGCCAATAACTCGAATTGATCTTTGGTAACACTGGCTTGAGTGACGTCCAGCTGAAACCAGCGATCAGCGCGAAACAATGGTTGGATCAAGTTGGCTTGGAAGATTGAATCATTGCGAGAACGACTGGAAGAAGCCCCTTCTTGCGTTACGGCAGCGGATCGTACCGAGGAATTCAGGGTTGGCAATAACCCAGCCCTGGCCTGGGGAATTTTTTCCTTTAGGGATTCATAGTGATGTCTGGCGGCTAACAATTGAGCATCGTTCATCAGTGCTTCTTCGTAAACAGCCAACAGGCTCGCGCGGTCAGCATTTACATCCGCACGCAGCAAAGATGGGAACATCGCCACCAAGACGGAAAGTGCGATGATTTCAACCCGTACAATGGGTGCTTTCCAGGCTGAAGACCACTCTCCCTGCATATTTTTACCCTTAATAGTTAAATCGTTATCGAAGTTGCATCCGTTCGATCGAAACAACGTATTTCATCTACCGAGAAGAGTACCGGGGCACTTGAATTAATATCAGTTACCGAGTTCCGAGGCAGGTGTAATCCTCATCTGGCAAATGATGGTTAATCGGTTGATTACGTATAGGAAAAGGTTACAGATGGAGTTCTCCTACAACCTTTATGTTTTCGGACTACTTTTGGCTGGGAAAGATGGGGTGTTGCGGCAGATGTATCGCGAAGATCCTGCCAAGTCTTGAGTCGCCTGTGCCGGCCTCTTCGCGGGCAAGCCTCGCTCCTACAGGATTTAGGTGATCGCGGCATGTGGCACGACGCCAATCCGTAGGAGCGAGGCTTGCCCGCGAAGGCGATCTCAAGGACACAAAAAAACCCGCCGATGATCACTCATCGGCGGGTTTTTTATTAACCGCTAACGCTTAGATCGCGCCGCGCTGACGCAGCAGATCCAGCACTTGCTTGACGCTTTCTTCCAGCGACAGCGACTGGGTGTCGACCACGAGGTCGGCGTCCAGCGGCACGTCGTACGGGAAGGAGTCGCCCGGGATGTTATCCCCGGCCGCCGCGTAAAGGCCTTGCGGATCACGCTCGGCACAGACCGTCGGCGAGGCCTGGACGTAGACCGTCAGCAGACGCTCCTTGCCGATCAGCTCCCTGGCCTGCTCACGACCTTCGGCACTTGGCGCAACGAAGGCAGCCAAAGTCACCAGACCGGCTTCGTTGAACTGACGCGCAACATGCGCCGCACGACGCCAGTTCTCGGTACGCCCGGCGCGATCCTGTGGCAGACCTTTGTTCAGGTCGTGACGCAGGTTCTGGCCATCGAGGACAAATACCGCACGGCCCATGTCGAACAGCTTGCGTTCAACCGCGTAGGCCAGGGTGCTTTTGCCGGCGCCCGACAAGCCGCTGAACAGCACGGTGGCCGGTTGCTGGCCGAAGCGCTGGGCGCGTTCTTCGGTGGCGACGTGAGCGAGTTTGCCGTGGTGGGTACTGGTGCCATGGCTCAACGGCTGAGCGATGATCATGCCCGCCGCCACGGTGCCATTGGTCAAACGATCGATGACGATGAACGAACCGGTGGTGCGGTTGCTCGCGTAACCGTCCAGCGCGATGGCCGCGTCGAGGCTGATCTTGACCCGACCGATCTCGTTCAGCTGCAACGCACTGGCCGGGCCTTCTTCCAGGGTGTTCACGTCAACGCGGTTGACGATGCTGGTGATCGAACCCGGTACGTAACTCGTGGCGCGCTTGATGTCGTATTTCTTGCCCGGCAACATCGGCTCTTCCGCCATCCACACCAGCATGGCGTCGAAGGCGTCGGTCACTTGCGGCTGGTTGTCGGCGTGCACCAGCAAGTCGCCGCGGGAGATGTCGATCTCGTCTTCCATGGTCAGCGTGACGGCCTGCCCAGGACCTGCGTGTTCCAGTTCACCTTCGAAGGTGACGATGGATTTCACACGGCTGCTTTTGCCCGACGGCAACACGACGACTTCATCGCCCTTGTGCACGATGCCGCTGGCCAGGGTGCCGGCGAAACCACGGAAGTTCAGGTTCGGACGGTTGACGTACTGCACCGGGAAACGCAGGTCGGTGTAGTTGCGGTCGCTGGCGATTTCGACGGTTTCGAGAATTTCCATCAACGACTGGCCGGTGTACCACGGCGAGCGCTCGGACTTGTTCACCACGTTGTCGCCCTTCAACGCCGACATCGGCACGAAGGCCATGGTGGTCGGCTTGAACGCGATGCCTTCGGCGAACTTCAGGTAATCGGCCTTGATCGACTCGAACACGCTTTCGTCGAAGCCATTGAGGTCCATCTTGTTGATGGCGACCACGATGTGCTTGATGCCCAGCAACGAGGCGATAAAGCTGTGGCGACGGGTCTGGGTCTGCACGCGGTAACGGGCGTCGACCAGGATGATCGCCAGGTCACAGGTCGA
>DQGF01000242.1:0-2448 GCA_003525045.1 Pseudomonas sp.
GAAGCGATGCTCGGTGATGCGCTGGCGTTGTTCAAAGGCAAGCGCAAACCGCTGATCATTTGCGGGGGCGGCGTCAAATATTCCGGCGCCAACGCCGCATTGCAGGCGTTTGCCGAGCGTTTCGATATTCCTTTCGCCGAAACCCAGGCCGGCAAGAGCGCGGTGATTTCCAGTCATCCGCTGAACGTCGGCGGTATAGGCGAAACCGGCTGCCTGGCCGCGAACCTGCTGGCCAAGGACGCTGATCTGATCATCGGGATCGGCACGCGCTACAGCGACTTCACCACGGCGTCGAAGTCCTTGTTCCAGCATCCGCAGGTGCAATTTCTCAACCTCAATATCAGCCCCTGCGATGCCCTGAAACTCGACGGCGTGCAGCTGCTGGCAGATGCCAAAACCGGTTTGCAGGCACTGGCTGAAGCACTGGGCGATTACCGTTCGAGCTGGGGCAATCAACCCCGTCAGGCCAAGGTGCAACTGGATGAGGAGGTTGATCGTATCTATCAGGTGGAATACCAGACCCAGGATTTCGTTCCGGAAATCAACGACCACCTGGACCCGGCCGTCCTGCGCGAATTCATCGAGTTGACCGGTTCCTGCCTGACCCAGAGCCGCGTGCTCGGCGTGCTTAATGAAACCCTGGCCGACGACGCGGTGATCGTCGCCGCCGCCGGCAGCCTGCCCGGCGACCTGCAGCGCAGCTGGCGCAGCAAGGGTGTGAACACCTATCACGTCGAGTACGGCTATTCCTGCATGGGCTACGAAGTCAACGCCGCACTGGGCGTGAAGCTCGCCGAACCGCAGCGCGAGGTCTATGCACTGGTCGGCGACGGCTCCTACATGATGCTGCACTCGGAGCTGGCGACCTCGATCCAGGAGCGGCGCAAGATCAACGTGGTGCTGCTGGACAACATGACCTTCGGCTGCATCAACAACCTGCAGATGGAACACGGCATGGACAGCTTCGGTACCGAGTTCCGCTTCCGCAACCCGCAAACCGGCAAGCTCGACGGGGGTTTCGTGCCAGTGGATTTCGCCATGAGCGCGGCGGCTTATGGCTGCAAGACTTACAAGGTGAACACCGTTGAAGAACTGAAGGCGGCGTTGGCGGATGCGCGGTTGCAGACGGTTTCGACGCTGATCGATATCAAGGTTCTGCCCAAGACGATGATTCACAAATACCTGTCCTGGTGGCGGGTCGGTGTGGCGCAAGTTTCCACGAGTGCGCGCACCGATGCGGTGGCCAAGACCCTCAACGAACGACTGGCCAAGGCCCGTCAGTACTGATTGCCCCTGAAACCAACAACACGTCTTCACAGGAGAGTCTTCATGTCTTTGCTTTCTCATTCACTGCGGATCGGCGTCATCGGCACCGGGGCCATCGGCCAGGACCACATTCGTCGTTGCAGCCAGACCTTGCTTAATAGCCAGGTCGTTGCCGTGACCGACATCAACTTGCAGCAGGCCGCGAAAGTCGTTTCCGATCTGAAACTGACCGCCGAGGTCTATCCCGACGGCCATGCGCTGATCAACGCGCCGGACGTCGAAGCGATCCTCGTCACCTCCTGGGGCCCGAGCCACGAAGAATTCGTGTTGGCCGCGATTGCGGCGGGTAAACCCGTGTTCTGCGAGAAGCCACTGGCCGTCACCGCCGAAGGCTGCCGCAAGATCGTCGAGGCCGAAGTGGCCCACGGCAAGCGTCTGGTGCAGGTCGGTTTCATGCGTCCCTACGATGAAGGTTATCGCGCACTCAAAGCGGTGATCGACAGCGGCCAGATCGGCGAGCCGCTGATGCTGCACTGCGCCCACCGCAACCCGACCGTGGGCGAGAACTACAAGACCGACATGGCGATCACCGACACGCTGATCCACGAACTGGATGTGCTGCGCTGGTTGCTCGACGACGACTACGTGTCGGTGCAGGTAGTGTTCCCGCGCAAGACCAGCAAGGCGCTCGCGCATTTGAAAGACCCGCAGATCGTACTGCTGGAAACCGCCAAGGGCACGCGCATCGACGTTGAAGTGTTCGTCAATTGCCAGTACGGCTACGACATCCAGTGCGAAGTGGTGGGGGAGACCGGCATCGCCAAATTGCCGGAGCCCTCGCAGGTGCAATTGCGCAGCGCTGCCAAGCTGTCCAACGCGATTCTGATGGACTGGAAGGATCGCTTCATCGCCGCCTACGACGTTGAGTTGCAGGCGTTCATCGATGGCGTGCGGGCCGGGCAGGTTGGAGGACCGTCGGCGTGGGATGGCTTCGCGGCGGCGGTGGCGGCAGATGCCTGCATCGAAGCACAAAACAGCGGGCAGATCGTCAAAGTCGGCCTCCCGGACCGCCCACACTTCTACGGCTGAACACCAATCCCTGTGGGAGCGAGCCTGCTCGCGAAGGCGTAATGTCAGTCAATATTAATGTTGAATGTGCAGGCCTCTTCGCGAGCAAGCCCG
>DQGF01000242.1:2755-3305 GCA_003525045.1 Pseudomonas sp.
AGCAAGCCCGCTCCCACAGGTGAAGTGTGAAAGCAGAGAATTTGGTGAAGGAGAACAAGAACATGCGCATTGCACTAGACCCTTACATGTACCGCACCCTGTCCCTGGGCAAGATGGTCGACAAGGTGGCGGAGCTCGGTTACGAGCACATCGAACTCTCGCCCCGGGAAGATTTCCTGCCGTTCTACAAAGCCCCGCGAGTCGACAAGGCGCGGATCAAGGAATTTCGCAAGGCCCTGAGCGACACCGGCGTCAAGCTCTCTTCCCTATTACCGATGTACCACTGGGCCGCTGCCGACGAAGGTCTGCGCGTGGCGGCGGTGCGCAACTGGAAGCGCGCCATCCAGATTGCCGTGGAGATGGATTGCGAACGGGTCAACACCGAGTTCACCGGACAGTCGGACAACCCGTTGGTGTGCGAAAACCAGTTCATGCGCTCCATGGACGAGCTGATCCCCGAGTTCGAACGTGAAGGCGTCAAGCTCGACATCCAGGCGCATCCTTACGATTTTTGCGAGCGCAACAATGAGTCGGTGGACATCATTCGCGG
>DQGF01000242.1:3619-3987 GCA_003525045.1 Pseudomonas sp.
GAGTCGGTGGACATCATTCGCGGCCTGGATCGTGAGTGGATCAACTACCTCTACGCCGCACCGCACACCTTTTTCTACGATGACGGCGTCGGTGATATCGCCTCGATGCTCAAGTACGCAGGCTCGAAGCTGAGCCATTTGATCATCGCCGACACCTACAACCACAAAGCGTCCTCGGGGTTGCGCTACATCGTCAATCCACCGGGTGTAGTCGCCACCGTGCACCAGCATCTGGACATCGGTCAGGGTGAAGTTAATTGGGAGGCGTTCTTCGGCACCTTGCGCGAGATCAAGTTCGACGGTATCGCCACGGTGTCGGTGTTCGCCTGGGAAGACCGGCCGGATGAGTCCAACCGGATGATGCTCGA
>DQGF01000563.1:0-710 GCA_003525045.1 Pseudomonas sp.
TCAACAGCAAGCCCCAGGCGGTCCAGAACGGGTGACGCTGCGGCAACGGCTCCTGACGGCAGACGTCGATCACGGCGCCTGCCAGATGCCCTTCCTTCAAGGCTTGCACCAGATCCGCATCGACCACCGCCACGCCGCGCCCGACATTGATGAACAACCCGGTCGGCTTGAACTGCTTGAACAGTGCGGCGTCGTACAGGTCATGCGTGTTCGGCGTGTTCGGCAGCAGATTGATCACGTAATCGACTTCACCGACCAGACGCGGCAAATCGGCCAGCGCCCCCACTTCGACAAACGGCGCCTGCTCGCGGGCTTCGCTGGCGATGCCATACAACTCCACGCCAAACGGCAGCAGAAACTGCGCCACGGTCTGGCCGATGTCACCGGTACCGACGATCAACACCTTGCGCCCTGACAGGCTCTGGCCCTGGCGACTGTCCCACTTGCGCTCGACCTGGCTGACCAGTCGCGGCAGCACTTCGCGCTCATGGCCGAGCATGTAGGTGAGCACGTATTCGGCCATGACCTGACCAAAAATCCCTACCGCCCGGGTCAGACGATAGTGCCGTGGCAAGCCGTCGGCCAGCAGCGGCGTGATGCCGGCCCAGGTCGATTGCAGCCATTGTGGCTCGTGGCCCTGGCGCAGCAGGGTCGCCAGCAGATCCGGCTGGCCCAGCCAGACCGGACAATCGGCGGCCTGGCTGGCCAGT
>DQGF01000563.1:1004-1255 GCA_003525045.1 Pseudomonas sp.
GCTGGCCAGTTCGGCGGAGTCGCCGCTGGTCAGCACTTCCAGGTCGGGCGCTGCCTGACGCAGCAGTTGGGCGTACACAGGGTGGTCGTGTTCAGCAATCAGAACGCGCAAGTTTCAAACCTTTCAAAAACAATGCAGAAGGCCGCCGACAGAGTGTTTCTCCATCGATCGCGGCCCACGCCGGAGTCTTCACTTCCATTGTGTAAAGAGGCTCTGAACCGAGCCTCTACAGGTAGCCCTCAGATCGGGTC
>DQGF01000563.1:1439-7480 GCA_003525045.1 Pseudomonas sp.
TGGTTCAAACCTTTCGAAAACAGTGCTGACGGCCGCCTATGAAGTAACGCTCCATCGCCGCGGCCATCGCCAAATTCAATTCCAGTGTTGCAAGAGAAGACTCTTCACACAGGTGCCCTGAACAGAGCCTCTGCCGATCACATCGGGTCGTTGCGTCGCAGCAATTCTTCCGGCAAATGTTCGATGTATTCGTCCTCGGCCGGTGGCATTTGCAGGTGATAGCCCTGCTTGTCGAGGTTTTCCAGGACCACGGTGATGTCTTCGCGCGACAGTTTGCGCTCGGGGGTCAGTACCAGGTCGAAGGCGTGATGCGGTTTGCCAAAGGCGGCCATCAGACTTTCCGGGACGCGTTCCAGTGCATCGCTTTTGAGCACGTAGAGGTACATCTCGTTTTTCTTCAGACTTCGATAGATGGAGCAAATACGTTTCAAGGCTGTTCTCCGGCGGTGGCCAGGCTGTCGAGCAGCGCCTGGCCCATCAATTCGCGGCGCCAGCCACGCAGCGAATCAGGCAATTGGTAAGGACCATTGGGGAAACCGCTCTTGAGCAGCGCTTCCAGGGTTTTCTTGCGCAGCATCAGTTCCGGCGCAATGTTCAGGCGCTCGCCTTCGGCCTGTCCGATCGCCCGCAACTGTTTGATCAGCGTGGCAGCCTCCACCGGCAATGGCTCCGGCACGGCAGGCGGCCATTGATCTGGCGACACACTGCCAGAGCGCTTGATCAGATCAAGCAGAAATTCGCCGTCCTGACGCACGGTACGCGGGTGCATGTCTTCGATTTTCGCCAGCGTGCCAAGGTTGTCCGGCTGAGTCCGCGCCAGCGGCCACAAGGAGTGCTCACGGACAATGCGATTGCGCGGCAAATCACGGGCACGGGCCTCGCGCTCACGCCAGGCACAAAGTTCACGCAACACGGCGAGTTGGGCACGGGACAGTTTCCAGGCCAGCTTGGCGTCGCGATAGACCTCGTACGGGTCGATTTCCCGACGCAGGTTGGCCACCAGCTCGGCGCCGTCTTCCAGGACCCAGGCGTACTTGTCGTCAGAAAGCTTCGGACGCAGCTGTACGAAAACTTCCGCCAAGTGCACGGCATCTTCAGCGGCGTAGCTGATCTGAGTGTCGGAAAGTGGACGTTGCAGCCAGTCGGAACGGGTCTCGCCCTTGGGCAGGTCGATGCCGAGCACTTCCTGCACCAGCCGCGAATAACCCATGGAGAAACCGAGGTTCAGGTAAGCGGCGGCCAGTTGAGTGTCGAACAGCGGCGCCGGCAGGCTGCCGGTCAGGCGCAGCAGGACCTCGAGGTCTTCGCTGCACGCATGGACGACTTTGACCACGGCCGGATTTTCCAGCAACGCGGCCAGAGGCTGCCAGTTGTCGATGGTCAGCGGGTCAATCAGGTAAGCGCGTACGCCATCGCCGATCTGCAGCAGGCCTGCGATCGGATAAAAGGTGTCGACCCGCATGAATTCGGTGTCGAGGGCAACGTAGGGCAGCTGCTGCCAATCGGCGCAAAACCGACCGAGGCTATCGTTGTCGCGAATCCAGTGAATATCGATGGCCACACGGCTCTCCCTTGAAGAATGGCGCGCAGTATATATCGCCCCCGGCGATTTCCGCGCATTCACTGAACAAGAGCTTTAGCGAAAATACCCACTAGATAGCAAGAATTGTCTGACAAAGGGATGTTATCTGGCCTTACGCAGTACATAGACGCGCATCCGTGCGCAACCGGGCAGGAAATCCTGATGGCTGAGCAAGCGCAATCCCGCCTGCCTGAATTCGGCTTCGACCTCGGCCTTGCCAGGCAACTGGAGGGGTTGTGCCCCCTCTGCACCGGGCCGCCGGAGTTTGAAATGCGCATCAACCCGTACCGCCACAATCACGGTATCGCGACTGACCCGGTGGAACTCCTTGAGCATGGCCAACCGATGCTCGGTACTGTCGATGTGTTGAAACAGTTGCATGCAAAAAATGCAGTCGACCGCGTTCGCCGACAAACCGATGGTGAAGGCTGAACTCTGAAAGGTCTTGACCCGCTTGAGCAGGTTCTGCGGGTGGTGGGTCTGGGCGTGGTTGAGCATGTCCTGAGACGGATCGGACGCGAGGATCACCCGATTCGCATGCTCGGCCAACACAGGCCAGAAGCGCCCGGCACCGCAGGCCACATCGAGAACCAGGCCCGGCTCGCCGGCAACCTTGAGCGCGTTACGCACCAACTGCTCGTCACGCCAGAACGTCAAACGCCGCGCCAGGCCTCGCGGTCGCGACTGAAGGCAGGCGCGGGCGTGTTCCTGATCGTAGCGCCGGGCGAACTCAAGTTCGATGGCGGAGGGGGGCTGCGCGGACATGTGCAATGACTCTAGTAGGAATATGTACCAGCCGCAGCTTAGCGGCCGGAGCGTGAAAAAAAGGTCGAAGCATTCATTCTTTGGCCAGCACACCATCGATCACGGCACCGCGGCAACCGGCAAACATATCCAGATCCTGGTTGTAGACCTTGCTGTTGACCTCCAGCAGACCGAGCATCGAATGGAACAGATTGTCCTGGCTCAACGGCTTCTCACGGCTCAGTTGCAGGCAATGGGTGTCCACCGAGAACGACTTTTGATAGCTGTCGGAGAACCAGGCGAGCATCGCGACATGCTTCTGTTGTTCCGGCGCCAGCATGTAAGGCGTGCCGTGGAGGAACAGGTTGTACTCGCCCAGGGATTCGCCGTGATCCGACAGATAGAGCATCGCGGTATCGACTTTGTCCTGGTTGCTGCGCAACAGATCGATCAGGGTCGCCAGCACATGGTCGGTGTACACCAGGGTGTTGTCGTAGCCATTGACGATACTTTCGCGACTGCAATTGTTCAGCGCGTTGCTTTCACAGACCGGGGTAAAGCGTTCGTACTCTTTCGGATAACGCTTGAAATATTCCGGACCGTGACTGCCCATCTGATGCAACACCAGGACCGTGTCCTTATCCAGGGTATCGATGAAGTGCTGCAGGCCCTGCAGGAGAATTTCATCGCGGCATTCACTGTTGGCGCACAGTACCGGGTCCTTCAGGTTGCTGACGTCTTCCAGGGTGACCCGATCGCAGGTGCCTTTGCAGCCCGATTGGTTATCGCGCCAGATCACGTCGAGGCCGGCGCGCTTGAGCACGTCCAGCAAGCCCTCTTCGTTTTTCGCCTTGCTGGCGTTGTAATCCTTGCGGCCCATGTTGGAGAACATGCAGGGCACCGACACTGCTGTTTCCGTTCCGCAGGAATGCACATCGGTGAAAGCGATCAGGCCGGCCTCTTTATCCAGTTTTGGCGTGGTATTGCGCTCATAACCGAGGATGCCAAAGTTCTCGGCCCGGGCGCTTTCGCCCACCACCAATACGGTCAGGGATTTACGGTCTTGGTTTTGCCTGGCCGGGTTTCTCGTAGCGTCTTCACCGACTTTGACAAAAGGTTGCTGCGCAGAGACCACTTGTTCACGTAAATAGCTGGCCGAGGCACCGATGTAGTTACTCGGCACCACCATCAAGCGCAACTCATGGTGATTGCGAAACAATGAAGACAAGCCCTGATAATTAACCAGTGCAACACCACCCATGACGGCAACCGACGAGACACTCACCAGTACTTTACTTAACAACTCGCGATGCCAGCGACGATAACTAATCGGGGTCTTCCACAACAGCCACGACGGCAAGATGCCCAGCAGCACGATATAAACAAGTAACCTCATCGAAATTAAGTCGCGCACTTCCGTCGCATTGGTCTGTGCAAAGTTGCGCAGCATGCCGATGTCGATCAGTACGCCATATTGACTCATGAAGTAAGCCACGCTGGCACTGACCATGAAGATCAGCGTCAGCACCGGTTTCATCACGGGCCGGAAAGCCAGCAGGGTCAGTACAATATTAAAGGCGGCCAGGATCATCACCCCGAACGCCACGCGGATGACGATGCCATTGCCGTCAGACGCGGTGATTTCAAACAGGTGTCGCCAGAGCACAAGATTGAAGCCCGTTAATAAAAAGGCGCTGGCAATCAGTGTCACCCACTCGGGGCGCACGGCTTTAATCTTCAACATAATGATCGGCTGTTCCTGGAAAAAAGTACCGTCGGCAAATGTGAAAATTTCATTTACCGCGACAGCACTAATTTTAGGCAGCCAACCATCAATTTTTTGTGAAAAAGAAGCCAACGATTAGTTGGCTCAATGCACGATGTCGAAAGTTTTAAATTATTTGAGAATGGTTCAGGTTCTGTTCAGGCCTGATTCAAATACCAACGCCAGTCCTGCTCACCCACCTCGCCCATGAACTGTCGGTATTCGGCACGCTTCACCGCCAGGTAAACCCCGAGAAACTCAGCGCCGAACGCCTCCCGCGCCCAGCTCGAACCTTCCAGCGCCCGCAAGGTGGTCAGCCAGTCGGTCGGCAACAGTTCCGTGGCTTGGGCGTAACCATTGCCCTCTACCGGTGCGCCAGGGTCGAGTTGCTCCCGAATGCCGCGATGGATACCGGCCAGGATCGCCGCAGCCGCCAGATACGGGTTGGCGTCGGCGCCACAAATGCGGTGCTCGATATGCCGCGAGAACGCCGGCCCGCCGGGCACACGCAAACTCACGGTGCGATTGTCCACGCCCCAGGTAGCCGCCAGCGGCGCGTAGCTGTTGGTCTGGAAGCGACGGTAAGAGTTAGCGTTTGGACAGAACAACAACAATGAATCGAGCAAGGTGCTGAGCATTCCCCCGACTGCCTGTTTGAGCAGCGGCGTGCCATCCGGGGCTTCGCTGGCGAACAGGTTGTTGCCGTCCTTGTCCGCCAGGCTGACGTGCATGTGCATCCCGGTGCCCGCCAGGTCATCGAAGGGTTTGGCCATGAAGCACGCCGCCATCCCGTGCTTGTGCGCCACGCCCTTGACCAGCCGTTTGTAACGCACCGCTTCGTCCATCGCCTGCAAGGCGTCGGTGCGGTGTTCGAGGGTGATTTCGACCTGCCCCGGCGCGTATTCGGAAATCGCCGTACGCGCCGGAATGCCCTGGAGTTTGCAGGCGCTGTAGAGGTCGGCCAGGAACGGTTCGATCTGTTCCAGTTCACGCAAGCCGTAGACCTGAGTCCCACGCGGACGCCCGCCATCGACATCCCGCGCCGGTTGCGGCCGACCGTTGCTGTCGCGCTGCTGATCCAGCAGGTAGAACTCCAGTTCAGCAGCCATGACCGGGTAATAGCCGTCGCCCTGCAAGCCTTCGATGACTTTCGCCAACAGATGCCGTGGATCGGCGATGGTCGCGGGCATGCCCTCTTTCGGGTGCATGCTGACCTGCACCGCCGCCGTCGGTATCAACCGCCAAGGCATGCGCACCAAACTGCCGCTGATCGGGTAGGCCCGGCAATCAATATCACCCACGTCCCAGACCAGTCCGGAGTTTTCCACGTCATCGCCGTTGATGGTCAGGCCGAGGATAGTGCTCGGCAATGGCCGCCCGCTTTCATAAACCGCCAGCAATTCGTCGCGATGCAGCAACTTGCCCCGAGGCACGCCGTTGTTGTCGAGGATGAACAACTCGAACATCTCGATATCCGAGTTCTGTTCCAGAAAGGTCAAGGCTTCTTGCATAGAGGCGAAGGAGGTCGTGGCACAACTCATGGGAATTCTCTTGTTTTCGCGTCAGGCAAACGCACAGGCGTTGCCGTTTTGATCCAGCGCACGGCGCGGGATCTGTAAGAACATTCAACGGGAAAGGTGAGAATCCGGTGGGCGCGCGTGACGGCAATGCCACAGCGCCCAGAACGCGAGTTCGGAAGGAAGTGCGATTGGACAACCGTCCATAGAGGAGACCGCAGTAAACAGATGAGCAGCAGCGTCACATGGGTGGTTAAGTCGTTAAATCGGGATTTGAAGAACTTTGGTTTTGGATTGGCTAAACATTCACCGAATCCCGAAGCGAACATAATCTACTTAACACTGCAGCTCCAATGTGGGAGCGGGCTTGCTCGCGAATACGATGTAACAGTCGATATCCAAGGGGACTGACACGCCGCCTTCGCGAGCAAGC
>DQGF01000162.1 GCA_003525045.1 Pseudomonas sp.
CAGGCTCGCTCCCACAGGGTTTGTGTTTGGATTCAAGAGCTGATCAAAAAACAACCACCGCTCTGAAGCCTATACCCCGCATGGCCTGCAGCCCCTTTCACTCAGGTTATCCACAGGCGGTTCCACAGCCATTGTGGGTAAAGACTCACACCTCAATGACAACCTGATGACTGCCACACCCGCTGGGCACTGTGATGAAGGATTCCATGTCGCCGCGCCAGAGCCTGGCGGTCCTTGCTGTAACCGCCACCAATCACTCCAACCACTGGAATATCCCGGCCCAGGCAATGACGCATCACGCTTTCATCGCGAGCGGCGACGCCTTCGTCTGTCAGTTTCAGGTAGCCGAGTGCGTCATCCTTATGCACATCGACGCCGGCGTCATACAGCACCAGATCAGGCTGGTAGAGCGGCAGCAAATAGTTGAGCGCATCGTCCACGACCTTCAGGTAATCGGTATCGCCCATGCCCATCGGCAGGGGAATATCCCAGTCGCTTTCGGCCTTGCGTGCAGGAAAATTCTTTTCGCAGTGCAGGGAAACGGTTATCGCCTCGGGGGTGTTGTGCAGGATTCGTGCAGTCCCGTCGCCCTGATGCACATCGCAATCGAAGATCAGCACTCGATTCACACGGCCACTTTCCAGCAGGAAATGGCTGATCACTGCCAGGTCATTGAAAATGCAGAATCCGGCGGGATGGTCGTAGTGCGCGTGATGAGTGCCGCCCGCCAGATGACAAGCCAGGCCATGTTCCAGCGCCTGCTCGGCCGCCAGCAAAGAACCGCCAACCGCCCGCACCGTGCGCCGGGCCAGGGCTTCGCTCCAGGGCAGGCCGAGGCGCCGCTGGTCTTCGCGGGACAACTCGCCGCTCATGTAACGTTCGATATACGCAGCGTCATGGGCGAGGGCGAGAATCTGCGGTGGGCAAAGTTCCGGCCGTATCAGGTCGGCGTCCCGGGTCAGTCCGCTGTCCACCAGGTGGTCGCGCAGCAAGCGAAACTTGTCCATGGGGAAGCGGTGATCCGCCGGGAATTCGGGACTGTAGTCTTCGTGGTAGATCAACGGCAGGGGCATGGCGGATTTATCTAGGGCGGCGTGTAGGAATGAGTGAAGGATCCTACCAGCGATGTAGACTTGCGGCATGGGAAAGGGGGATGCGATGGAGCCGATACGGGAACTCGAGAGCGCGCGATTGCTGTTACGGCAATGGCGTGACGAGGATTTACCTGAGTTTGCGGCAATGTGCGCCGATCCACAGGTGATGCGATATTTTCCGGCGCCCTTGAGTCGACTGGAAAGTGCTTCGCTGATCGGAAGGATTCGTGGCCATTTTGCCGAGCATGGCTTCGGGCTCTGGGCGCTGGAGCGCAAAGACACCGGCGCCTTTATCGGCTTTACCGGATTGGGTGTGGTCGGCTTTGACGCACCGTTTACCCCGGCCACCGAAATCGGCTGGCGCCTGGCCCGCGAGCATTGGGGCCTGGGTTACGCCAGTGAGGCGGCGTGGACCGCTCTGCGCTGCGGCTTTGACCGGTTGGCACTGAATGAGGTTGTGTCCTTCACCACCGCAACCAACCTGCCTTCGCAGAAAGTCATGCAGGCGATCGGCATGCACCATGACCCGGCCGATGATTTCAAACACCCGAAGCTGGCGGTCGATCATCCCCTGCGTCACCATGTTCTTTATCGCATCACCCGTGAACAATGGCTGCAAACCTTGCATGGATAAGCAGGCACGGACGTTTACAATGGCCCTCTTGGGCCCTGTCCAGAAACTGAATCGGCCGCCGCAGCCAAGACTGCGCGGCAATGCGTTGTGTGAGGAGAGTCTGAATGAGCCAAGTGTTGGATGATCTGGTCGACCTGCTGACCCTGGAGCCGATCGAAGAAAACCTGTTCCGTGGACGTAGCCAGGACCTGGGTTTTCGTCAGCTGTTCGGTGGCCAGGTACTCGGCCAGTCCCTGTCGGCAGCCAGTCAGACCGTCGAAGAGGCGCGTCATGTGCATTCCATGCACGGTTATTTCCTGCGTCCGGGCGATGCCGGGTTGCCGGTGGTCTATCAGGTTGACCGGGTGCGTGATGGCGGCAGCTTCAGTACGCGCCGGGTGACGGCGATCCAGAAGGGCAACCCGATCTTCACCTGCAGCGCGTCGTTCCAGTACGACGAAGAAGGCTTCCAGCACCAGACCGAGATGCCGACGGTGGTCGGTCCGGAAAACCTGCCCTCGGAACTGGAGCTCACCCAGCAGCGTGCGCACCTGATCCCCGAGCACATGCGCGAAAAATTGCTGTGCGCCAAACCGATCGAATTCCGACCGGTGACCGAGGAAGATCCCTACAACCCGCACCCGTCCGATCCGATCAAGTACGTCTGGTTTCGCGCCGACGGTGCCTTGGCGGATTCCCCGGCGCTGCATAAATACCTGCTGGCCTACGCCTCGGACTTCGGTCTGCTGACCACCTCGATGCAGCCCCATGGCAAATCGGTCTGGCACAAGGACATGCAGGTTGCCAGCCTCGATCACGCACTGTGGTTCCATGCCGATCTGCGCGCCGATGACTGGTTGCTGTACGTGATGGACAGCCCATGGGCCGGCAATTCCCGCGGTTTCTCCCGCGGCAGCGTGTTCAATCGCGCTGGGCAATTGGTGGCTTCAGTCACTCAGGAAGGGCTGATTCGTCACCGCAAGGATTGGGCATGAACCTGGCCGAGGTGCGGTACTGGGTGTTCGACATGGACGGCACCCTGACGGTGGCCGTGCATGACTTCGCGGCAATCCGCGTGGCCTTGGCGATTCCTGCCGAACACGACATCCTGACTCACCTCGCCGCGCTGCCGGCCGATGAAGCCGCGGCCAAGCACGCCTGGTTGCTGGAACACGAGCGCGACCTGGCGCTGGGTTCGAAAGCTGCGCCGGGCGCGGTACAGCTGGTGCGTGAGCTGGCCGGGCGCGGTTATCGCCTGGGTATTCTCACGCGCAATGCCCGTGAACTGGCGCATGTCACTTTGGAGGCCATCGGCCTGGCCGACTGCTTCGCAATGGAAGATGTGCTGGGCCGGGATGAAGCGCCGCCCAAACCTCATCCGGGTGGTTTGCTGAAACTGGCCGAGGCCTGGAGCGTGCCGGCGAGCGAGATGGTGATGGTCGGTGATTACCGCTTCGATCTGGATTGCGGTCGTGCGGCAGGGGCGCGGACGGTGCTGGTGAATCTGCCGGATAATCCCTGGCCGGAGTTGACTGATTGGCATGCGGTCGATTGCGTGGCGTTGCGGCAGATGCTGTCGGCTTGAGGGCCCCCTTCGCAGGGGATCTGTGTCGACCAGCATGGCCAGATCATCTTCCCCGCATCGGCGTGGCTCAGGGGGGGCTGGTCAAAAAACGAGCAGCTGACAGCAACCCATGCCAGATGTGGGGCGGCGACAGTCATGAACGGGTTATCCACAGATTGCTCCACAGTATTTGTGCGCAAGCGCCAAGCGCGGGCATAAGCACTGGGCGGCTTTCTCCTAAAGGTGCTAAACCGCGCTAACTATCTGTTTTTACATTAATTTGGCTTTTTTGATGGCACATTGGGCGAAAAGTGAACAAAGCCTGCAAAGCCGCATGACAGAAGGGTTACAGCCGGATGTGCCCAGGTTATCCACAGCTGGGTGCACAGTAGATGTGGGCAACTACATCGCTGTGACGAACGGGCAGTGAACGTTGTTGGTGCGATTAGTGCTGCAACAGAATGCGCCCGCGACTCAGGTCCGCCAGTTGCGATTGCAGGGTGTCGATCCGGGCCTCGCCAACGGCCAGTTGCAACTCGACACCATTGGCCGTGAAGTGTTCTTCCACAATCAAACCTCCTGCCTCGGCGACCCGAAGTTTGACCAATGCCAATTCTGCAAATGCACAAGCACAACTCAGCGAAACGCGGCTGATCAGCTCAACCTTCGGCGCCGCTTGCAGGCACTTGTTGGCGCCGCCACCGTACGCCCGGGCGAGGCCACCGGTGCCCAGTTGAATGCCGCCGTACCAGCGAATCACCAGCACCGCGACCTGATCGCAATCCTGGGCCTCGATCGCCGCCAGAATCGGCCGCCCAGCGGTGCCGCCAGGTTCGCCATCATCGGTGCTGCGGTATTGATCGCCGAACTTCCACGCCCAACAGTTGTGCGTGGCATTCAAATCGCTGTGCTGCTCGATGAATGCCCGGGCGTCAGCCGGGCTGCTGATCGGCACGGCAAAGGTGATGAAGCGGCTTTTGCGAATCTCTTCGCGGTACTCGCAAAAACCACTGAGGGTAAAAGGCATAGGGACTTAAATGGCAGGTGTGAGGCCGCAGCCTTTGAGGATGATGCGGATCAGGTTGTTACCCGCATCGTCCATGTCTTGTTTGGTCAACTTGGTGCGCCCGGTCACGCGGCAAATCTGCGTGGCGAAGTCGGCGTAATGCTGGGTGCTGCCCCATAACAAAAAGATCAGATGCACCGGGTCGACCGGGTCCATTTTGCCAGCGTCGATCCACGCCTGGAATACACCCGCCCGGCCCTGAAACCAGGCGCGGTAGTCTTGATTGAAATATTCGGTCAGGCATTCGCCACCGCTGATCACTTCCATGGCGAAGATCCGCGAGGCTTGTGGCTGCCGGCGGGAGAACTCCATCTTGGCGCGGATGTAGCGGGTCAGCGCTTCAGCCGGATCATCCTCGGCCGTCAGGGTATTGAAGGTGCTGTCCCATAATTCGATGATGTTGCTCAACACCGCCACGTACAAACCGAGTTTATTGGTGAAGTAGTAATGCAGGTTCGCCTTGGGCAACCCGGCATTCAGGGCGATGGTGTTCATGCTCGTGCCTTTGAACCCGTGACGGGCGAACTCGTCTTCAGCGGCTTTGATGATGGTCTCTTCGTTCTTCTGACGAATGCGGCTGGCGGGTTTGCCGCCATGGGCTGGGACTTCAAAGGTCATAGGCACTTCCGAACAGGTGGGTGGGTGCAGCAGTGCGTTGATAGCGCACCCAAAGGTTCCAGACAAGTCCCGATGAGATAAAACCTGAACACCCCAACCCCCGCAGGAGTGAAGCTTGCTCGCGAAGGCGTCTTAACATCCA
>DQGF01000081.1:0-354 GCA_003525045.1 Pseudomonas sp.
CGATGCGCTGGCCGCCGGTGACCTTGACCATCGGCACGTTGTACTTGTCGGCCACGTCGGCGATGCGCCGCAGTTCTGCAGGATTGGTCACACCGCCCCACATCCGCGGGACTACAGAGTAAGTGCCGTCTTTCTGAATGTTGGCGTGGGCGCGTTCGTTGATCAGGCGCGATTGCGGATCGTCCTTGGCCTCACCCGGCCAGGTCGAAATCAAGTAGTAGTTGAGCGCCGGACGGCAGGTGGCGCAGCCGTTCGGGGTGCGCCAGTTCAGATAGCTCATGGTGCCGGCGATGGTCAACAAATGCTGGTCGCGGATGGCCTGGCGGATATGTCCGTGATTGAGATCGCTGCAAC
>DQGF01000081.1:653-4475 GCA_003525045.1 Pseudomonas sp.
AGATCGCTGCAACCGCAGATGGCTTTTTCGCTTTTCGGTTTGACGTCGGCTGCACCGCCCACGGTATTGATCAGGATCTGTTCCACCAGGCCGGCGCAGGAGCCGCAGGAGCTGGCGGCCTTGGTGTGCTTCTTGACGTCGTCGACGCTGAACAGCCCGTGTTCCTGAATCGCCTTGACGATGGTGCCTTTGCACACGCCGTTACAGCCGCAGACTTCGGCGGTGTCGGCCATGCTCATGGCTTTGTCCTGGCCTTGATGTCCTACATCGCCCAAAGCATTTTCACCAAACATCAGGTGATCGCGGATCTCGCTGATGCCATGGTTCTCACGGATCTGCCGGAAATACCAGCCACCATCCGCCGTATCGCCGTAAAGACAGGCGCCGACCAGCACGTCATCCTTGATCACCAGTTTTTTGTAGACCCCGCCGATCGGGTCGGAGAGTGTGATGGTCTCGGTGCCTTCGCCGCCCATGAAGTCGCCGGCGGAAAACAGATCGATGCCGGTGACTTTCAATTTGGTCGAGGTCACCGAACCCTTGTAAGTGGCGAAACCCAGTTGGGCGAGGTGGTTGGCGCAGACCTTGGCCTGTTCGAACAGCGGCGCCACCAGGCCGTAGGCGGTTCCACGGTGGCTGGCGCATTCGCCGATGGCGTAGACCCGAGGATCGTAGGTTTGCATCGTGTCGTTGACCAGAATCCCGCGGTTGCAGGGGATGCCGGCTTTTTCCGCCAGTTCGGTGCTGGGGCGTATGCCGGCGGCCATCACCACCAGGTCGGCGGGGATGATGTCGCCGTTCCTGAACTCAACCGAACCGACCCGGCCATTGCCGGCGTCGTGCAGGGCCTGGGTCTGTTCGCGCAGGCGAAAATGCAGGCCCCGGGCTTCCAGGGCAGTTTGCAGGAGTTGGCCGCTGGTCTTGTCCAGTTGCCGTTCCAGCAGCCATTCGCCGATGTGCACTACGGTGACGTGCATGCCGCGCAGCATCAGGCCGTTGGCGGCTTCAAGGCCGAGCAGGCCGCCGCCGATGACCACGGCGTGCTTGTGGGTCTTGGCGGTGGCGATCATCGCCTGGGTGTCGGCGATGTCGCGGTAGCCGATCACGCCCTGCAGGGTGTTGCCGGGGATCGGCAGGATGAACGGGGTCGAGCCGGTAGCGATCAGCAGGCGATCGTATTCGGCCTCGCTGCCGTCTTCGGCAATGACCCGGCGTTTGACCCGGTCGATCTCCACCACTTTGCGGTTGAGCAGCAGCTTGATGTCGTTGTCCAGGTACCAGTCCAGGTCGTTGAGCACGATCTCTTCGAAGGTCTGTTCACCGGCCAGTACCGGCGACAGCAGGATGCGGTTGTAGTTGGTATGGGGTTCGGCGCCGAAGACCGTGATGTCGTACAGTTCGTTGCTCAGCTTGAGCAGTTCTTCCAGGGTGCGAACCCCGGCCATGCCGTTGCCGATCATCACCAGTTTTAGTTTTTTCATCAGGTTCTCCGGGGAGCTCGGACCCGCCTCATCAGGGCTTTCAGGTCTTGCTCGACAAATTTTGCGCAAACAAAAAAAGGCATCCCGCCAGTTGCCTGGCGAGGACGCCTTTGTCCTTGTCCCGTTCTCTCGGGCAGCGCAGCCTTCTACGTTGAAGGTTGGGCTTTATGTTAGTTGGGAGAGGTAATGCAGTGGTTGTGCCAAGTCGCACAAAGCAGCGGTTCTGTGGGTATTGCGTAGGTCAGGAGCTATTTTGATGCACCGATTTAATGCGGGGTGCCCGGTTTTAAGGCAGAAGATCAAAAGATCGCAGCCTCGTTTCCATGTAGGAGCGAGCTTGCTCGCGAAGGTCGTGAACGATAACGCGTAAAACCAGATGCCCAGCGGCGCCTTCGGGTTTTTCGCGAGCGAGCTCGCTCCTACATGGAAACGAAGCTGCGATCTCTACCCACGAAATACCAATACCAACAACACCAGATTCACCACCAACGACACCAACGCCAACGTCCGCCAGACCTTCAACGGCTCGCGCTCCAGTAACGGTCTGGGCCGCACACTCAAGCTGCGCCGCTCGCCCTGTTCCAGTAGCAGCAACCATTCTTCCGCCGTTTCAAACCGCTGCTCCGGATCCGCCGCAACGGCGCGCTCCAGGCTTTGCGCGATCCATTCCGGCAGGTCGGGTCGGTAGCGACTGGCACTGACCGGCACGCCAAATCGCGGACGCTGGAACGCTTCGATTTCGCCGTAGGGATAGTGCCCGGTGAGCAGGAAATACAAGGTCACGCCGACCGCATACAGATCCTGTTGCGGGGTCGGCGCCTTACCGCCAAAGGCTTCCGGAGCGATGTAGCTGGGCGTTCCGGGCAGGGCAGAGGGCTGATCTTCGGACAGGCCGGGGCAGTAAGCGAGGCCGAAGTCGAGCAGGCGCAACTCACCGTCGTCCCCCAGCAGTAGGTTCTCCGGTTTGATATCGCGATGCAGAATCTGTCGTCGGTGCAGCATGCCCACCGCCCGCAGCAGGCGTTCGGCCAGATCCTGCCATTGGGCCAACGGCAGCGCTCCGAGTTTTTCCTGCCGTTGTGCCAGGGTCGACCCCGGATATTCACGCATCACGTAGTACAAATGCTGACGCTGGCTGGCGGCATGGACTTCAGGGAAATGCCGTCCGGCTACGCGTTTGAGAAACCATTCCTCCGACAGCAATGCTTGTCCGGCCAGGTGATCATCGCGCAATGCAGCGGGCAAGGTTTTCAATAGCCAGGGTTGTTGTTGCCCGTCGCGCACCCGATAAAGCAGCGATTGCTGGCTCTGGCCGAGTATCCCTTCGACCTGCCAGCCCTCGAAGAGCTGCCCCGGTTTCAGCGCGGGCGGCAGCGGCCATTGCTGCAAATGTATCAATGCGTCGCCGATGCTGGTTTCACCCAAGGCATCGACCCGCACCAGCAGGGCGCTGGCATTGTCCTGGCTGCCGGCCAGATGCGCCGCGCTGACCAGGGTGTGCGCGGCGCTGTCCAGATCCGGCTGATCGCGCAGAATCGCCGCAATAGCGGTATCGCCCAGCACGGCCCAGATCCCATCGCTGAGCAGTACAAAGCTCTCGTTGACGCGCAATTCGCCATCGAGAAAATCCAGCACCAGGTGCTGATCCAGCCCCAGCGCCCGTTTGAGCACATGCTGCATGCCCGGTTGGTCCCAGACATGATCCTCACTGACCCGTTGCAAGGTGTCGGCGTGCCAGCGATAAACCCGGCAGTCGCCGACATGGGCCAGGGTGAAACGCCTGCCGCGCATGACCAGTGCACTGACCGTGGTCAGCAACGGTTGCCCACCCCCGTTGGCCTGCAACCAGCGATTCTGTGCCAGCAGCAGGCGATCCAGCGCCTGGGCGACACCCCAGGTTTCCGGGGTGGCGTAGTAGTCCAGCGCCAGCGCCTGCAAGGTCGAACGGGCGGCGAGACCGCCATCGGCGCACTGGCTGACGCCGTCGGCGATGGCAAACAGATAACCCTTGCTCGCCGCCAGCGCCGGGGCCGGAGTGACCAGGCGCAGGGCGTCCTGATTCTCCTCGCGAGGGCCGATGGCGCTCGCTTCGGCAAAACTCAGCTGCAGGCTCATTCAGCCCTCACACCCGTGCAGCGGTGACGGCAGCCGAACCCCACGTGGTTCTCCAGCGACGTTTTACGCCGTGCAGGCCGAACCAGGCGAGTACTCCGAGGCTGGCGAACAACCACAGCGCCAGTTGATAGCTGCCGGTGCTTTGCTTGATCGCGCCCATGCCGGCCGCCAGCGCGAAGCCACCGATACCTCCGGCCATGCCGATCAACCCGGTCATCACGCCGAT
>DQGF01000081.1:4749-5076 GCA_003525045.1 Pseudomonas sp.
CCTCCGGCCATGCCGATCAAGCCGGTCATCACGCCGATCTCCCGACGGAAGCGCTGTGGGACCAACTGGAATACGGCGCCGTTGCCCGCACCCAGACCGAGCATGGTGCAGACGAAAAGTGCCAATGCCGCGTAGGAACTTGGCAAGTTGAAACCCACTGCCGCGATGCAAATCGCCGCCACCGTGTACATCGCCAGCAATGTGCGAATCCCGCCAAAACGGTCGGCCAGGGCACCGCCCAACGGACGCATCAGACTGCCACCGAACACGCAGGCCGCGGTGTAATAACCGGCGGTCATCGGGCTCAAGCCGTATTGGTCGTTGAAG
>DQGF01000081.1:5363-5591 GCA_003525045.1 Pseudomonas sp.
CCGGGCTAAAGCCGTATTGGTCGTTGAAGTAGCCGGGCAGGGCGCTGGCCAGGCCGATGAAGCCGCCGAAGGTCACGCTGTAGAAAAACATGAACCACCAGCTGTCGCGGTCGCCCAAGGCCTTGAAGTAGTCGGACACCGACTTGGCTTTCGGCCGTTCAGGCGCGTTTTTGGCCAGCCAGGCGAAGGTGATGATGGTCAGGATCAGCGGGATCAGGGCGAAGCCGA
>DQGF01000081.1:5887-6415 GCA_003525045.1 Pseudomonas sp.
CAGCGGGATCAGGGCGAAGCCGAACACGTTGCTCCAGCCAAACGAAGCGGCCAGTACCGGGGCGATCAGCGCCGCGAGCACGGTGCCCGAGTTGCCGGCGCCGGCGATGCCCATGGCTTTGCCCTGATGCTGCGGCGGATACCATTGCGACGCCAGCGGCAGCGCTACGGCGAAGGACGCGCCGGCCATGCCGAGGAACAGGCCCAGCAGCAGCGCCTGTTCATAACTGTGAATCCCGTGTTTCCAGGCGACGAACAGGGCGCAGATGACGATAACCTGGCCGATCAGCCCGGCGGTCTTGGGCGACAGGCGGTCGGCCAGCAAGCCCATCACAAAGCGCAGAATTGCCCCGGCCAGAATCGGCGTGGCGACCACCAGCCCGCGTTGTTGGGTGGTCAGTTGCAGGTCGGCGGCGATCTGCACCGCTAGCGGGCCGAGCAGGTACCAGACCATGAAGCTCAGGTCGAAATAGAGGAAGGCCGCGAACAGTGTCGGGGTATGGCCGGATTTCCAGAAGCTTGAATTCAT
>DQGF01000081.1:6712-6990 GCA_003525045.1 Pseudomonas sp.
GATTTCCAGAAGCTTGAATTCATCGCGCACCTCAGCTGTTAGTCGTCTCGAGAAGGAGTCATGAGCTTGCAAGTGGGGCGCCGCAACGGCCGCACCACCGGCCCCGGGCTGTGGGGCCAAAACAAAAAAACGCCGCCACCCGATACGCCAGGAGCGAATGGGGTGAGCGACGTCTTTGTCGTAGGTGGGGCAACCGCCGTTGGTTACCTGTGGTGATTACCTAGCGAGATCTGTGCCAACAGGTAAATCCGAGTTGCGGCCATTCGCGGGCAAGCCTC
>DQGF01000252.1:0-121 GCA_003525045.1 Pseudomonas sp.
ATCTGCTGTACGGAAATTCTCATGGCTATCAGCAATGTCCAGACCGGCGCTCAGCCGGCATCCGCGACTTCACAAAGCAGCCCTTTGGTCATGCGCATCATCGGCGCCGTGGCGCTGGCGC
>DQGF01000252.1:411-1006 GCA_003525045.1 Pseudomonas sp.
CATCGGCGCCGTGGCGCTGGCGCATTTGATCAACGACCTGATTCAGTCGGTGCTGCCGTCGATTTATCCCATGCTCAAGGCCAACTATGGCCTGACGTTCACTCAGGTCGGCCTGATCACCCTGACCTTTCAACTGACAGCCTCGCTGCTGCAGCCATGGGTTGGTTACCACACCGATCGCCATCCCAAGCCCTGGCTACTGCCGGCCGGGACGGTGTGCACGCTGATCGGCATTCTCATGATGTCGGTGGTCGGCACCTTCCCGTTGATTCTGCTGGCAGCGGGGCTGATCGGCATCGGCTCATCGACTTTCCACCCGGAAGCATCTCGCGTGGCGCGACTGGCTTCGGGTGGGCGTTTCGGCCTGGCGCAATCGACCTTTCAGGTCGGTGGCAATGCGGGATCGGCCTTCGGTCCGTTGCTCGCTGCAGCGATCATCATTCCTTTCGGTCAGGGCCATGTGGCCTGGTTCGGACTGTTCGCGGTGTTTGCGTTATTCGTGCTCTACCGGATCAGTCGCTGGTACGCCAATCACCTGAGTCTGTTCAAGCTCAAGCAAGGTCAGGCGGCGACACACGGCCTGTCGAAAAACCGG
>DQGF01000252.1:1324-1632 GCA_003525045.1 Pseudomonas sp.
AGTGCCTTGGTGGTACTGGGGTTGCTGGTGTTCTCCAAGTATTTCTACATGGCCAGTTTCACCAGCTACTTCACCTTTTACCTGATCGAGAAATTCGACCTCTCGGTGGCCAGTTCGCAGTTGCATCTGTTCCTGTTTCTCGGAGCGGTAGCGGCGGGGACCTTCTTCGGCGGGCCTATCGGCGACAAGATCGGGCGTAAGGCGGTGATCTGGTTTTCGATCCTTGGCGTTGCGCCATTCACGCTGATCCTGCCTCACGTCGATCTGTTCTGGACCAGCATTCTCAGCGTGGTGATCGGCTTCATCCT
>DQGF01000252.1:1917-2051 GCA_003525045.1 Pseudomonas sp.
AGCGTGGTGATCGGCTTCATCCTGGCCTCGGCGTTTTCGGCCATCGTGGTGTACGCCCAGGAACTGGTGCCAGGCAATGTCGGGATGATTGCGGGTGTGTTCTTCGGGTTGATGTTCGGCTTTGGCGGGATTGG
>DQGF01000252.1:2346-2502 GCA_003525045.1 Pseudomonas sp.
ATGTTCGGCTTTGGCGGGATTGGCGCGGCGTTGCTGGGGCATCTGGCGGATGTTCACGGCATTGAGTATGTGTATTTCCTGTGTTCGTTCCTGCCGTTGTTTGGGGTGTTGGCGATCTTCCTGCCAAGAACCAAAAAGGCCTGACCCCACACAAGC
>DQGF01000252.1:2837-3396 GCA_003525045.1 Pseudomonas sp.
GCTCGCGAAGGCGGTGTATCAGCTGCATTGATGTCGGCTGACACGGCCTCTTCGCGAGCAGGCTCGCTCCCACAGTTGATCGGTGGTGTGGCGATGAATCTTTCAGGCACAAAAAAGCCGCGTATCAAACGCGGCTTTTTCTTGAGCAGGTGTTTTACACGTTGAAACGGAAGTGCATCACGTCGCCGTCTTTAACGATGTAGTCCTTGCCTTCCAGACGCCATTTCCCGGCTTCTTTGGTACCGGCTTCGCCCTTGTACTGGATGAAGTCGTCATAGGCGATGACTTCGGCGCGGATGAAGCCTTTTTCGAAGTCGGTGTGGATCACGCCAGCGGCTTGGGGTGCGGTGGCACCGACGCGGACGGTCCAGGCGCGGACTTCTTCGACGCCGGCGGTGAAGTAGGTCTGCAGATGCAGCATCTCGTAGCCAGCGCGGATCACGCGGTTCAGGCCAGGCTCTTCGAGGCCCAGGGCTTCGAGGAACATGTCTTTCTCTTCGCCGTCGTCGAGTTCGGCAATTTCGGCTTCGATCTTGTTGCAGACCGGAACCACCATGGC
>DQGF01000252.1:3756-10393 GCA_003525045.1 Pseudomonas sp.
TCTTCAGCGACGTTGGCGATGTACATGACCGGCTTGGTGGTCAGCAGGTGGAAGCCACGAATCACCGCTTTCTCGTCGGCGTTCATGCCCTTCATCAGCGTGCGCGCAGGCTTGCCGAGGGTGAAGTGAGCGATCAATTGCTCCAGCATGGCTTTCTGGACCACTGCGTCCTTGTCACCGCCCTTGGCGTTACGGGCGACTTTCTGCAGTTGCTTCTCGCAGCTGTCGAGGTCGGCAAAGATCAGTTCCAGGTCGATGATCTCGATGTCGCGTTTCGGGTCGACGCTGTTGGAGACGTGAATCACGTTCTCGTCTTCGAAGCAGCGGACCACGTGCGCAATGGCATCGGTCTCGCGGATATTGGCGAGGAACTTGTTGCCCAGGCCTTCACCTTTCGAAGCGCCGGCCACCAGGCCCGCGATGTCGACGAATTCCATGGTGGTCGGCAGGATGCGCTTTGGATTGACGATGGCCGCCAGGGCTTCCAGACGCGAATCCGGCATCGGCACGATACCGGTGTTCGGCTCGATGGTGCAGAAGGGGAAGTTCTCGGCCGCGATCCCGGATTTGGTCAGGGCGTTGAACAGGGTGGACTTGCCGACGTTAGGCAGGCCGACGATGCCGCAATTGAATCCCATGGTGTTTCCCCTCGGATAAGAGTCAGGCCTTCTGGCTGTGCAGGTTTTTCATCGCGCGGTTCCATTCCCCGGCGAGGATATCCGGCAGCACGCCGAGGGCAAAGTCGATGCTGGCATCGAGTTTTTCCTGTTCGGCGCGTGGCGCACGACCCAGGACGAAATTTGAAACCATACTGGCAACGCCCGGGTGGCCGATGCCAAGCCGCAAGCGGTAAAAGGTATTCTGGTTGCCCAGTTGCGCGATGATGTCGCGCAACCCGTTGTGACCGCCGTGGCCGCCGCCCTGTTTGAGCTTGGCAACGCCTGGAGGCAGGTCGAGTTCGTCATGCGCCACCAGTATTTCTTCCGGCTTGATTCGAAAGAAGCCGGCAAGTGCCGCTACGGCCTGGCCGCTGCGGTTCATGTACGTGGTGGGAATCAGCAGACGAACATCCTGACCCTGATGCGAATAGCGCCCGGTCAGGCCGAAATATTTGCGATCCGCCACAAGGTTTACGCCTTGTGCGTTCGCGATGCGCTCAACAAAAAGGGCCCCTGCGTTATGCCGGGTCTGTTCGTATTCAGCGCCTGGATTTCCCAGGCCAACGATCAGTTTGATGGCAGTCACGATAGGGGCCCTTCCTTGGAGTGGTGGATAACATCGTCGCGATCAGTGTGTGCGGCGAAAGTGGACGACAAGTGCTCATTTACCATTATGTAAACTCCGCGTTCTCGCCCGCTTTCTCGCTACGTTCCAGTCCGCGATGTTACTTGATCACTCCGGCATCACAGAGTGAATTACTCTGCTGCGCCTTCTTCTTCAGTAGCTTCTGGAGCAACACGTGGAGCGTGAACGTTGGCAACAGCCTTGTCATCACCGTGTGCCAGAGCAACAAACTCAACGCCTTTAGGGGCTTTGAGGTCGGACAGGTGAATGATCGAGCCGATTTCGGCGTCAGCCAGGTCGACTTCGATGAATTCAGGCAGGTCTTTCGGCAGGCAGGTCACTTCGATTTCCGAAACAACGTGCGAAACTTCGCCGCCTTTCTTGATCGGAGCTTCTTCACCGACGAAGTGTACAGGCACGATAGCGGTCAGTTTCTGGCCAGCTACAACGCGTACGAAGTCAGCGTGCATCACGTGGCCTTTGGCCGGGTGACGCTGCAGAGCCTTGATGATTACGTTTTGCTTGGTGCCGCCAACGTTCAGCTCGATGATGTGGCTGTAAGCCGCTTCGTTTTCGAGCAGTTTGGCAACTTCTTTAGCCAGCATGCTGATGGATTCAGGGGCTTTTTCGCCACCGTAAACTACAGCAGGTACCAGGCTTGCGAGACGACGCAGGCGGCGGCTCGCACCTTTCCCCAGGTCGGAACGCACTTCAGCATTCAGAGTAAAATCGTTCATGTTGTATCTCCAAAATAACCACATTCGCCCCAGCGTTTGCGACCAGCGCTAAAGGCGATATGGGCAAAAAAGCCCCGCCCCGACAGGAATGCCGGGGCGGGGCGCTTTTCGTCAACAGGATGTAATGAAAAGGGCAGAGCCCTTAACGGAACATCGCGCTGATCGATTCTTCATTGCTGATGCGGCGGACCGCCTCGGCAACTACCGGCGCGATATCCAGTTGACGGATACGCGAGCAGGCTTGAGCAGCAGCGGACAACGGGATGGTGTTGGTCACCACCAGTTCGTCCAGCATGGAATTTTCAATATTTTCGATCGCCCGACCGGACAGCACAGGGTGTGTGCAGTAGGCGAAAACCTTGGCAGCGCCATGCTCTTTCAGGGCCTTGGCCGCGTGGCACAGAGTGCCGGCGGTATCGACCATGTCATCGACCAGAATACAGGTACGCCCTTCGACATCACCGATGATATGCATCACTTCAGAGTGATTGGCTTTCTCACGGCGTTTGTCGATGATCCCGAGATCCACGCCCAGGGATTTGGCAACAGCACGTGCACGCACGACGCCGCCAATGTCCGGGGACACGATCATCAGGTTTTCGAAGCGCTGATCTTCGATGTCATCCACCAATACCGGGGAGCCGTAGATGTTATCTACCGGAATATCGAAGAAACCCTGGATCTGGTCAGCATGCAGATCAACCGTGAGAACACGATCGATGCCGACTACGGTAAGCATGTCAGCAACGACTTTCGCGCTGATAGCCACACGTGCGGAACGCGGACGGCGATCCTGACGGGCATAACCAAAGTAAGGAATTACAGCAGTGATACGAGTAGCCGAGGAGCGGCGGAAGGCATCAGCCATCACTACCAGTTCCATCAGGTTATCGTTGGTCGGAGCGCAAGTCGGCTGAATAATGAAGACATCTTTACCGCGGACGTTTTCATTGATCTCGGCAGTAATTTCGCCGTCGGAGAACTTACCGACAGAGATGTCACCGAGAGGGATATGCAGCTGACGTACAACACGCCGAGCCAGATCGGGGTTAGCATTCCCCGTAAAGACCATCATCTTGGACACGCGCAGTACCTAGAGGCTGAGGGTAACCTGGATGAGTATAGAAAATGGCAGGGGCGGCTGGATTCGAACCAACGCATGGCAGGATCAAAACCTGCTGCCTTACCGCTTGGCGACGCCCCTGTATCTGTTGCAACGATTACCCAGTAATCGGTTCCTTTAGAGCAGATTTTGCAGCTTGCGATGCAACATCGAAATGTTGCTTCCCTTTGCTACAAACCCTGTAAGGGTCTCTGTAAGAAGGGCCGAGACTTTATCAGCTTCAGCTTTGCTTGGGAAGCCCCCAAACACACAACTTCCAGTTCCGGTGAGTTTTGCTTCGGTAAATTTACCTAACAAATTCAATGCGTTACGTACATCTGGATAACGCCTTGCTACCACCGGTAAGCAGTCATTTCGACTGTTTCCCTTGGGAACGGGGCGCACTTTAATGGGAGAAGAGTTACGTGTCAACAACGGATCTGAAAAAATTTCTGCTGTACTTACAGATACTTGCGGCACAAGCACGACATACCACGGTTCTTCGGGGTCTACAGGGGTAAGTTTCTCCCCGACACCTTCAGCAAAAGCCGCGTGGCCGCGCACGAAAACCGGGACGTCGGCGCCAAGCGTCAAGCCCAGCACGGCCAGTCGATCCTCATCCCAACTCAGTTGCCAGAGATGATTCAGGCCGAGCAAAGTCGTCGCGGCATTTGAACTGCCGCCACCAATTCCACCGCCCATGGGCAGAATTTTTTCGATCCAGATGTCGATGCCGAGCGAACAACCGGATTGCTCCTGGAGTTTTTTTGCCGCCCTGACGATCAGATTGCTGTCGTGAGGAACGCCGTCGAACTCGGTGTGCAGTCGAATCACACCGTCGTCGCGCACGGCGAAGGTGATTTCATCGCCGTAATCGAGAAACTGAAAAATAGTCTGCAGCTCGTGATAACCGTCTTCACGGCGACCGAGGATATGCAGCATCAGATTGAGTTTGGCCGGGGAGGGCAGCGTCAAGCGAGGGGCGCTCATGTTCATTGCCCCAGTTTGCGAGGTTGCCATTCCTTGATCACCAGCGTGACGTCAAGGTCGGTGCCGTGCAGTTTGATGCGCTCGGGCAGCCAGAAGCCGTTTTGCTCGGCATAGCTCAGGTATTCGATTTGCCAGCCATCCTGATCGAGGTTGGCCAGGCGGCTGTCGGTATCGAGCGTCAGGCGGCTTTTGCTGTCCGGCGCCGGGAGCCCGCGGACCCACCAGGCCAGATGGGACACCGGTAATTTCCAGCCAAGCTGTTCTTCGAGCAGGACTTCCGGGGTTGGCGCTTCATAACGACCCTGGTTGGCGACTTCCAGCGAGACCTTGCCGGGGCGACCGGTCAATCGTGCGGCGCCACGACCCAAGGGGCCGGAGAGGCGAATATCGTAGTAATCCTGTCGCTGCAGCCAGAACAAGGTGCCGCTGCCGGAGTCCTTTGGCGCGCGAATGCCGATCTTGCCGTTGATCTGCCAGCCATCGAGGCCGGTCAGTTGCTCTTTGTGAGCGCGCCATAGACCGGCGTCGCCTTGACCCTGGACCGATTCGCGGGCACCGAAACCCGCGCAACCGGCGAGCAGGGCAATGAAACTGAAAACGATGAGGTGGCGCAAGAACATATATTTAAAGAGTCTCTGAACCGGTCAGGCGCTTGATGGTGCTGCGCAGGATAGGGCTGTCGGGCTGTTCCTTGAGGAATTTGCCCCAGATCTGTTTGGCTTCGCGTTGCTTGCCGTTGGCCCACAGGACTTCGCCCAGGTGAGCGGCGACTTCATGATCGGGGAAGCGCTCCAGGGCCTGACGCAAGTAACGTTCGGCCTCATCGAGATTGCCCAGGCGGAAATTCACCCAGCCGAGGCTGTCGAGTACCGCCGGATCTTCCGGATTGATCTGGTGTGCCTGTTCGATCAGGGCCTTGGCTTCGGCATAACGCGTGGTACGGTCGGACAGGGTGTAGCCGAGGGCGTTCAACGCCATCGCATTGTCCGGGTCGCGCTTGATGATCAGCCGCAGGTCTTTTTCCATCTGCGCCAGGTCATTGCGTTTTTCCGCCTGCATGGCGCGGGTGTACAGCAGATTCAAATCGTCCGGGTATTGCTGCAAGGCTTGCTGCAACACTTTCCAGGCCTTGTCCCCCTGTTTGTTGGCGGACAGGGTTTCGGCCTCGATCAAATACAACTGAATGGCGTAATCGGGCTGCTCTTCGCGCTCTGCTGCCAGACGGCTTTGCGCTTCGGCGGTCTTGCCGTTATTCATCAGGATATCGGCCTGGCGCAATTGTGCCGGCAGGTAGTCGTTACCCGGGCGAACCTGGGCATACTCGACCAGCGCGCCTTGGGGATCGTTGCGCTCTTCTGCGATACGACCCAGGTTCAGGTGAGCCGAATCGACATGGCTGTCCCGGGCGATCAGGTCTTCCAGGTAACCCTTGGCCTCTTCCCAGGCCTTGGCTTCCAGGCACACCAGCGCCAGCGAATAACGTAGCTCGTCGTCTTCCGGGTACTGCTGAACCAGGCTTGAAAACTCGACTTTGGCGTCGTCCATGCGGTTCTGTTCAACCAGCATGCGCGCGTAAGTCAGGCGCAAGCGCTTGTCCTCCGGGTACTTTTTGATGCTTTTTTGCAGCAGCGGCAGGGCTTCATCGCCACGATCCAGTGCTTGCAGCAGGCGCGCGCGCAGCAGGATCGGGGCGATTTCGCCGTCATCCGGCGGATGGTCTTCCAGCAGCGTCAGTGCACCTTTGGCATCACCGTCCTGCTGCAGCAGCAAAGCCTTACCGAAAATCAACTGGCTGTTGTCCGGATGACGCTGCAACAGGCGGTCAAAGCTTTTCATCAAGCCGTTGCGCGTGTCCTGGTCGGTATCGGCCGCGGACAGGGCGAGGAAGTCGAAGTGCGTGTCGCCCTTGCCTTGCAGGACTTTCTCCATATAGACCATGGAGTCGTCGTAACGCCCGGCGCGCGCCAGCTGCACGGCAGCGGCCCGTTGTGCCTCGAGGTCGTCCGGGGCGTTTTTCGCCCAGATCAGCGCGGTGTCCAGGGCGGCCTGATCGGCGCCCAGATACTCGGCGATACGAAATGCCCGCTCGGAAATGCCCGGATCCTGAGTGTTGATAGCCTGGGTCACGTAGTTGTCCAGGGCAATGTCGAAACGATTGCGCTGACCAGCCAGTTCGGCACTCAACAGGCTGAAGACGGTTTCTTCGCTGAATGAGCTGTAAACCTTGGGCTTTTCAGGGGCCGGAGTGCTGTCTTCGACCGGCGGCGTACCGTCCGACGAAACGGGTGCCAAAGCCTGGCAGCCGCTGAGGAATACAATAGCGAGGAGCAACGCGGAAGATCTATTCATATAGGAAGAGGACGACTAACCTGCGGTCGGATCATCATGACACAAGCCTTCGGCCAAACATAACCGGCCGGCCATTTTCCCGTGTTCACCGGTCTCCGGTAGGAGCGAGCTTGCTCGCGAAAAACCCATAAGCGTCGCGTGCATTCAGGCAGCCCGCGTCATCGTTAACGACCAT
>DQGF01000252.1:10704-10843 GCA_003525045.1 Pseudomonas sp.
ATCGCTGGCAAGCCAGCTCTTACGGAAACGAGAAGCGCTCGCAGGCTTGGCTATCGCCTACCGGGCCAATAGAGATCGAGTAGTTGTTCTCGTTGTGTCGAAGTAGGACAATTGCCGGCTTCACGTCACCATCAGCGAC
>DQGF01000410.1:0-173 GCA_003525045.1 Pseudomonas sp.
CCAATACCGGGAGATTTCAGCTCAATTGACGCCCTTACCTGGCCCGATTTTTCGGGTCAGGTGGATAAGCAGTTGAAAGCGTAGAGAAATATTTTAGATTTACGCTTGACACATCACCGTTACGAGCCAATAATGCGCGCCACTTGGCTACATAGCTCAGTTGGTTAGAGCAT
>DQGF01000410.1:478-667 GCA_003525045.1 Pseudomonas sp.
CATAGCTCAGTTGGTTAGAGCATAGCATTCATAATGCTGGGGTCCGGGGTTCAAGTCCCTGTGTAGCCACCAAGTACTAAAAACGGCTTACCGAAAGGTAGGCCGTTTTTTTATGCCTCGAGGAAAGTGGCCCGAACCGCAAGCGCTGAGTTCGGGCGCCGAGTGCACACGACCCGGTGGTCGCGTCAG
>DQGF01000410.1:986-1497 GCA_003525045.1 Pseudomonas sp.
CGCTGACAATGCCCGTTCCCAAATCTGCCAGGTACGCAGCCAGACCATCGCCTGCCAGTCGTTGTCGGCGGGATAAAACTGTTCGAGCAGATTCAGTTTGATCCCGCGCCCCACCGCATCATGCGGATCGCCGTGCAGATGCAACCACTGGTCATCGCGCAGATGACGATGAACCTCTGCCCCCGGATAAGTGCCGCACTCGATCACAAATGGCATCAACCGCACCTGCGGCAATGCATTGATCAGTGCCTGTGAGGTATAGCCGGTGGCTGTCGCGGCAACCCCGGTGTCGCTCAGCGTGTCGGCACCGGTCAGCAGTGTGTAGAGCCACGGACCGTAAATAGCCTGCGCCTCTTGCAGTGCCGGATAGGGCGACTCGGTGATGGTCAGCAACATCGGATGGCCGTATTCCCCGGCACCGGTATGCAAGTCGAAACACATGGCGATGTCGGCGTGGGCGACGTGCTGCTGAAGGATCCGATGCAGCGTGCGGTTCGACCAGCTCGGCGGC
>DQGF01000410.1:1806-8617 GCA_003525045.1 Pseudomonas sp.
GGCCCGGCCCCCCCCCGCCATAAAACAGACCATCGGCATGACTGTGCTGGCCGCCTTCGACAATCGACATCACTGCTGGCCAACCCTGTTCACGAATCTGCTGGTCGAGCAGCGCATCGGCGCGATCGCGTTCGGGGCCTTGCAGTTCGCTGCACGCATAAATTTCATGCAGCGCTGCGTATGCCTGGTTGTCCGGCAGCGGGCGCTGGAAGTTCAGGTGATTGCGGTTCAGATCGATATTGTCTTCATTGACCCGCCGCAGCCAGGCCGTGCCCCAGGGATTGATCAGGTGGACAAACACCACCGCGACATCCGCCGGCAGTGAACGTTTGCCCAACTCCTGCAACCACTTGATCTGACATCCCGAACCATAGAAACCTTCGACCCCGTGGGTACCGCTCAGCGCGATCAGCAAGCGCTTGGCGCCAGGGTTGCCGAGCACCGCCACATCGGTGCTCAACGGCTCGCCAAACGGCCCCTTGAGTGGGTGCGGGTATTCGGTCAGCGTCGCGCCGGCCGCAGACGCCGCGGCGAGGAATTGTTCACGCTGGGTGCGGTAGCTTGGCTGGGTGGGAAAGTCTGTGTGCATGCCTGCCTCTTGTTGATCTTCTGGCCTGTCTGTTGCCCTCGACCCTACAGAAATTTCGCTGACGCATGAAGGACAAATGCGTCTTTGCTGTAGGCCGTGATTTGCGTCACTCGCCGCCGGCCGATAAAGTCCTCGGATCTTTTCCCACGGAGGGAGTGCCCGCGTGTTCTCAGCCTTTGACTTGAGCCGCTATCGCCTGTCAGCCCTTTCGCTGATTGCCACCGCTTCGATCCTTGCAGCGTGCCATGCTCCGCCCGCTTCGACCCTGCCGATCGCACCGGAAGCCGCCTCGGGCTATCGCACCGACCTGCACACCCGGCACGCCTCGAAACACATGGCGGCAGCGGCTAATCCACTGGCGGCCGAAGCCGGGCGGGAGATGCTGCGTCAGGGCGGTTCGGCGATCGATGCGGCCATTGCGATGCAAGCGGTGCTGACGCTGGTCGAGCCGCAATCCTCGGGCATCGGCGGTGGTGCATTGATCGTACTCTGGGATGGCAAAACCGTGCGCACTTACGACGGCCGCGAAACCGCACCGGCCGGCGCCACAGAGAAACTTTTCCTGCAGGCCGACGGCAAACCGATGCCGTTCACCCAGGCGCAGATTGGTGGTCGATCGGTGGGCACGCCAGGCGTGCTGCGAGCACTGGAACTGGCGCATCAGAAACACGGCCGCCTGCCATGGGCGCAGTTGTTCGAGCCGGCGATCAAACTCGCCGAGCAAGGCTTCGCCATCTCGCCGCGCCTGCACCGATTGATTGCATCGGACGCGTCCATCCGCCGCTCGCCGGACATGGCGGCGTATTTTCTAAATGCCGATGGCAGCCCGAAAGCCGCGGGCACACAACTGAAAAACCCGGCGCTGGCCGCCGTGTACAAACGCATCGCCAAGGAAGGTCCCGATGCGCTGTACAAAGGCCCCGTCGCCCAAGAGATTGTCGCCAAGGTCCAAGGCCACGCCAACCCCGGCAGCCTGTCACTGAACGATCTTCAAGGCTACAGCGCCAAGGAGCGCGCGCCGCTGTGCACCGACTACAAACGCTGGCAAGTCTGCGGCATGCCACCACCTTCGTCGGGCGGGATCGCCGTGGCGCAGATCCTTGGCACCTTGCAGGCCCTGGAAACCCGCGATACGCGCTTTGCCTTGGCGCCATTAAAACCGCTCAAGACTGACAAGCCTGCGGGCATCGAGCCAGCCCCTGAAGCCGTGCACCTGATCTCCGAAGCCGAGCGCCTGGCCTACGCCGACCGCGCGCTGTATCTCGCCGATACGGACTTCGTGCCCGTCCCCGTCAAAGGTCTGGTAGACCCGACCTACCTGGCCGGCCGCGCCGCCCTGATCAGTGATCGCAGCATGGGCACGGCCCAACCCGGCACGCCGCCGGGCATTCAGGTTGCCTACGCGCCGGACCGTTCGCCGCTACGCATCTCCACCTCGCAAGTGGTGGCGGTCGACGACCTGGGCGGTGCGGTTTCGATGACCACCACCGTTGAATCCGCATTCGGCTCGCACCTGATGGTTCAGGGCTTCCTGCTCAACAACCAGATGACCGACTTCTCGTTCATCCCCGAAGAGAACGGCCAGAAAGTCGCCAACCGCGTCGAGCCCGGCAAACGCCCACGCTCATCCATGGCGCCGACCTTGATCTTCGACCGCCAGAGTGGCGAATTCCTCGCCACCATCGGCTCTCCCGGCGGCTCGCAAATCATCGAATACGTCACCAAATCCACCATCGGCCTGCTCGACTGGAACCTCGACCCGCAAACCGCCATCAACCTGCCCAACTTCGGCAGCCGCAATGGCCCGACGGAACTGGAACGGGGGCAGTTCAGCGCCGGACTGATTCAGGCGTTGAAGGACAAAGGGCACAGCGTGACCGAGATCGACATGACCAGCGGGACCCAGGCGATCGTTCGGGTCAAGGATGCGCAGGGGAAAGCAGCGTTGTCGGGAGGAGCGGATCCGCGGCGCGAGGGGGAAGCGCTGGGGGATTGAGTCATACGCAGGAACGAGGAAGGGCTTACCGGGAGGTAGGCCCTTTTTTATGGATAACCAATCCTGATCGGTCAGCTCGCGCAGCCTTTTCCTACCCGCAAATGACTGCATCTTGGGTAGAGTTGGAGATCAATTTTCCCGATTTTGCATTAGCCCCTGCTTATCGAGTCAGCTCTCGGCAGCGCTTGATTACAGAAATCAAACTCGCTCTCCCACACATCGAATGCGCCTCCACAGACTTGCATCAGTCCCAGCATGGGACTAGGATCATGCCATGAGAATCATCGCCATCAGTCACCTGAAGAGTTTTTGGAAAAGATGCTCGGACTCGGAACCATCCCTCCTGGCCTGGATTGATGAGGCAAGAAATGCAGAGTGGAAAACGCCTGCGGACATAAAAGCGCACTTTGCCACCGCCAGTATTCTCAAAAGCCGCAGAGTCGTGTTCAACATCAAGGGCAATGACTTTCGATTAGTAGTCGCTGTGGCCTATCGCTTCGGCGCCGTATACATAAAATTTGTCGGCACTCACAAGCAGTACGACGCAATCGACGCTGATACCGTCGAGATGGAGTAACCCATGAATATTCGTCCGATTCACACCGCCGAGGATTACCGTGCAGCTCTCAAGGACGTGTCTGCGCTCTTCGACAATGAGCCTGAGCCGGGCACTCCCGAAGGTGACTACTTCGATATCATGATCACGCTCATCGAGGCGTATGAATCGAAGCAGTTTCCAGTCGATTTGCCGAACCCGATCGATGCGATCAAATTTCGCATGGAGCAATCCGGCCTGTCCGCAGCTGATCTGGCACCTGCCATTGGCCGGACAAACCGTGTCTACGAAGTGCTTAATGGCAAGCGCGCCTTGACGCTCCCGATGATCTGGAAACTGCATGATCTTTTCGGGATACCAGCAGAAAGTTTGATCAAGCCCGTAAAACAGGCTTGATCACGCGACAGCCGGACGATCATCCTGGCTGCCATTGAGATCCTTCTGGCGCCATTCACCTGAAGCCAGACCGGCGCACACGGTTTAACGCGAGATCTTCAGCGCCTGCCGCGCCTTGTGTTTCTCCAGCGCCAGCTCGATCAGACGGCTGACCAGCTCGCTGTAAGTCATCCCGGTGGCCTGCCACAGCTTGGGGTACATGCTGATGCGGGTGAAGCCGGGTAGCGAGTTGATCTCGTTGATCAGTACTTCACCGTTGTCTGTCAGGAACACATCGACCCGCGCCAGCCCGGAACAGCCCAATACCTGAAACGCCTCGACGGCCAGGGCGCGAATGCGTTCGCTGGCCTCAGTGCTGATCTTGGCGGGGACCACTACTTCAGCCGCCTGATCGTCGATATATTTACTGTCGTAGGAATAGAACCCGCTGCGCACCACGATCTCGCCACAACCGCTGGCGATGGCGTCCTCGTTGCCAAGTACCGCGCATTCGATCTCGCGGCCGCTGACGGCAGACTCGACCAGGACTTTTTCATCGAAATCCAACGCCAGTTCGATCGCCGCCACGTATTCGGCTTCGTTGCTCACCTTACTCACGCCCACCGAAGAGCCTTGGTTCGCCGGCTTGACGAACAGGGGCAGGCCGAGCTTGCCCTGGACCTCGGCGAATGCGGTGCGCGCCGCCGTGGCGCGGGTCAGGGTCACGAACGGCGTGACGGCCAACCCGGCATCACGCAGCAGGCGTTTGCTGATGTCCTTGTCCATGCAGACGGCCGAACCGAGCACATCAGAGCCAACAAACGGCAGATCAGCCATGCGCAGCAACCCTTGCAGGCAACCGTCTTCACCCAGGGTGCCGTGGACGATCGGAAAGATCACATCGACATGGCCCAGCAATTCCTGACTGGAGGTTTCCACCAATTGCTGGCTGCCCTTGCCCGGCACGACTGCGAGTTCGCGGTTGGACTGGTTGAGGGCGATCAAAGCCGGATTTTCCTGGTTGAGCAGGAAGTTCGACGGATCGTTAAGGTGCCAGTGGCCTTGCTTGTCGATACCGATCAACACCGGTTCGAAACGCGAACGATCCAGCGCATCGACGATATTTTTCGCCGACTGCAGCGACACTTCGTGCTCTGCCGAACGGCCTCCGAAAATAATCCCCACACGCAGCTTGCTCATTCAAGACTCCTTAGCGTTAGGCCACCCAATGTGCAACACATTGCGATGTTTGCCTCCAGTTTTCCACTCGCTAGGGCGGTTCATCGGCCCAGAACACAGGTGGCAGGTGACTGGGCTAACGTTGCCGTCCACCGGGGAACGGTACCGCCGTCCATTACACAGCGCCAGCGGCCGAGCAACTTCCGACTTGCGGCATCCGTGCGCCGAAATACGCCGCGCTGCTCACGCCCACCGCGCCCATCACCGCGCTGAAAATTACACAGATCCACGGGCTCCATGGCATCAGACCGATCAACAGCAACGGTGTGATACTCGCCCACGCGGCGTAGGCAATGTTGTAAGTGAAGGAGATGCCCGAGACGCGAATCCGCGCCGGAAACAGGCTGACCATCACCGACGGCACCGCGCCCACCACCCCACAACCGAGGCCGGCCACCGCGTACGCCAGACCGATCCAGCTGCCGCCGACGATCAGGCAGGTATAGAGCACGCCGATACCCAACGGTAGCAGCAGGCTATAGAGCATCACCGTGCGCCAGGCGCCGATGCGGTCGACGAGCAGCCCGGCGAGCACACAGCCGATGTTCAGGAAAACGATGCCCAACGCACTCAAGGCGAAGGTATGGCTGGCGGTCATGCCGAAGGATTTCTGCATCATGGTCGGGGTGATGACCACGAACACCACCACGGCCGAGGTCAGCACGCAGGTGAGGAGCATCGCCGGCAGCATGGCCAGGCGATGTTCACGCAAAACCGTGCGCAGCGGTAATTCGACCGTGGCATCGCGCTGGGCCTGCATGGCCATGAACACCGGGGTCTCGCTGAGCCAGCGACGCAGCCAGACGCCAATCACCCCAAACACGCCGCCCAGCAGGAATGGATAACGCCAGGCGTAATCGAGAATTTCCGCCGGGGTGAACGCCTGGGCGAGAAAGGTCGCCGTCAGGGCGCCGATCAGGTAGCCAAAGGTCAGGCCGGCCTGCAGGAAACCGAGGGCATAACCTCGATGGCCCACGGGTGCGTGTTCGGCGACGAACACCCAGGCGCTCGGCACTTCCCCGCCTACCGCGGCCCCCTGCAGGATTCGCAGGGCCAACAGCAGCAGCGGTGCGAAATAGCCGATTTGTGCATAGGTCGGCATGATGCCGATCAGCAGGCACGGCAGCGCCATCATCAGAATGCTCAGGCTGAAGACTTTCTTGCGACCCAGCCGGTCGGCGAAGTGCGCCATCAAAATCCCGCCCAGGGGCCGCGCCAGATAACCGGTGGCGAAAATCCCGAAACTTTGCAGCAAGCGCAGCCATTCGGGCATTTCCGGCGGAAAGAACAGCTGGCTAAGGGTCAGCGCGAAAAACACGAAAATGATGAAGTCGTAGATTTCCAGCGCGCCACCCAGGGCTGCAAGGCCCAGGGTCTTGTAGTCGGAGCGGGTGAACGGCGCCGGGCGCGAATCGGTATTGGCAGTCATTAACAGAACTCTGGCACGGGTAAAAAACCAAGGCGCCCATGGTCTACGCAAACGCGCCAGCGGACAACCCGTTAGACCAAAGTCCAATACTGGTAAAACTTCGTCACAAAAAAAGATCGATTGAATTACTGTTAGCAGCTGTCAAGACGGGCCTGCGCGGCCCAGAAGACCTCAACAAACATAAAAATTCGAGGTACTCCCGTGGCCGCTGATATCGAAGATAGCCGCTCTGCCCGCTTTGCCCTGCGCTGCTCAAGCTTTGCCGAACGCTGGTTCCCCGATTCCTGGGTGTTCGCCGCGCTGGCGGTGATCATTGTCGCCGTGGCCACCATGGCCATGGGCGCCAAGCCCACCGACGCCGCCATGGCCTTCGGTGACGGTTTCTGGAGCCTGATCCCGTTTACCATGCAGATGGCCTTTGTGGTGATCGGCGGTTACGTGGTCGCCAGCTCGCCACCGGCGGTGAAACTGATCGACCGCCTGGCACGCATCCCGAAAAACGGCCGTTCCGCCGTGGCCTGGGTCGCGTTGATCTCCATGGTCGCGTCGTTGCTGAATTGGGGCTTGTCGTTGGTGTTTGGCGGTTTGCTGGTGCGCGCCCTCGCCCGCCGTACCGACCTGAAAATG
>DQGF01000410.1:8911-9273 GCA_003525045.1 Pseudomonas sp.
CCCGCCGTACCGACCTGAAAATGGATTATCGCGCCGCTGGCGCCGCCGCGTATCTGGGTCTCGGAGCGGTGTGGGCCCTGGGCCTGTCGTCGTCCGCCGCGCAATTGCAGGCCAACCCGGGCAGTCTGCCGCCATCGATTCTGTCGATCACCGGGGTGATTCCGTTCACCCAAACCATCTTCCTCTGGCAGTCCGGTGTGATGTTGCTGGCGCTGATCGTGATTTCGCTGATCATTGCCTATGCCACCGCACCTGGCCCGAATTCTGCCCGTGATGCCGAAGCCTGCGGCATCGACCCGAGTTTCAACCTGCCACCGCTGCAACCGCGCACCCGCCCCGGCGAATGGCTGGAGCACAGCCCG
>DQGF01000410.1:9601-9848 GCA_003525045.1 Pseudomonas sp.
ACGATTTTGCTGGTGCTGCTGGCTGCCGGATGGCTGTTCCACGAGTTCTCGACCAAACCGGCGATCAGTGCGATTTCCGGGCTGAACACCTACAACTTCCTGTTCATCATGCTCGGAGCCCTGCTGCACTGGCGCCCGCGCAGCTTCCTCGATGCCGTGGCTCGCGCGGTGCCGACCACCACCGGCGTACTGATCCAGTTTCCGTTGTACGGCTCGATTGCCGCGCTGATGACCACCGTCAAAGGGT
>DQGF01000247.1:0-5472 GCA_003525045.1 Pseudomonas sp.
CCGCACCGCTCGCTCCTACAGGTGATCTGCGGTCAATGGACGATTGAGTTGGGCGGAAGGTGCCCCAGCCGTTCCGTCAACCGAATCCGCTGAATCGGGTCGTCGCTGAGCAGCAGCGCATGCTCAAGATCGAAACGCTCGGCGTTCGGGCATTCCAGCCGTTGATAGAGGCTGGCCCGGGCCAGATAATCGGCGGAGCTGGCGTTGCCCAGTGCCAGCACCCGTTCGGCATCGATCAGAGCGCCGATGTAGTCCTCGTGGGAAAGGTGCAGCTGGCGCAGGTTGCGCGACAGCCGTTGCAGCATTTGCACCGGTTCGGCGGTCAGCAAAAGCTCGGCGCTGAGTTTCATGTTCGGGCCGTATTGGCGTTGCAGCAGCTCCCGGCAATCGTTGGGGTACAGGCGACGCCCGCCACACGGGTCGAGCAGGTGATCGGCGCCCGGTACGCGCAACAGGAAATGCCCGGGGAAGTTGACCCCGACCATGGGAATTTCCAGTCCCTTGGCCAGCTCCAGCGCAATCAACCCCAAAGCCAGCGGCTGGCCGCGCCTGCGTTCCAGCACCTTGTTGACCAGTGCCACGTGCGGACGCAATGGCGTGAAGTCGTCCTGGGCGAATCCCAGGTCATTCATGCGCCGCAACAGCGGCTGGGCCAATTCGCTGACCGGCAACATCGGCAAGCCATAGCTGACCCGCTGCTGCAGGTCCTTGAAGTCGTTCAGGACCGCCTCGGGATTCACCTCTTTGTCGTGTTCGGCCGCGATCCACAGCGCCGCCTCGAACAGCGCGGGCGGTGATCGTTGCAGACAGGCGAAGAAGCATTGGCGCGGGGTCATCAAAATCTCCGGGGAATGCCTCGTTTTAGCCCCGTCTCCGGCATTCGTCCAGTGCCGCGCACAAGCCTTGCCAGGTTATTTCCAAAAGTCTGCCTGGCAGCTGTGCTTATTCCGGCGCGCTTCCTGCAATTTTTGAGCGCAAGCCTATACTGGCGACTAGGAGTCGTCATTCGGGAGCCCTGCGATGTTCGCTCTCATGCAAAGCACTCGCCTTGAATCGCTGCATTTAAGCGTCGACCCGGTCACCGGGTTGAAGGCGGTGATTGCCATTCATAACAGTCGTCTCGGACCTGCCTTGGGAGGCTGTCGTTACCTGGCCTATCCTGACGACGAGTCCGCGGTCGAGGACGCTGTTCGCCTGGCTCAAGGCATGAGTTACAAGGCGGCGCTCGCTGGCCTGGCTCAGGGTGGCGGCGTGGCGGTGATCATGCGCCCGGTGCATGTGGAAAACCGCGCCGCGTTGTTCGAAGCCTTCGGGCGCTGTATCAATCAGCTCGATGGGCGTTACATCACGGCCATCGACAGCGGCACCTCCGTGGCGGACATGGATTGCATCGCCCAACAGACCCAACACGTCACCAGCACCACCTCGGCGGGCGACCCTGCGCCCCACGCGGCCATGGGCGTGTTCACCGGCATTCGTGCCACCGCCATGGCCCGCCTGGGCAGCGATAACCTCGAAGGCCTGCGAGTGGCGATTCAAGGGCTGGGCAATGTGGGTTATGCCCTTGCCGAACAACTGCATGCTGCCGGTGCCGAACTGCTGGTCAGTGACATCGATCACGGCAAGGTGCAACTGGCGATGGAGCAATTGGGCGCGCACCCGATCGCCAACGAGGCGTTGCTCAGCACGCCGTGCGACATTCTCGCGCCCTGCGGCCTGGGCGGCGTGCTCAACAGCAACAGCGTGACGCAACTGCGCTGCGCGGCGGTGGCCGGTTCCGCCAACAACCAGCTGATCCATCTGGAAGTCGCCGATCAACTGGAGCGGCGGGGCATCCTGTATGCGCCGGACTACGTGATCAATGCCGGCGGGCTGATCTACGTGTCGCTCAAGCACCGCGGCGAAGCGCTGTCGACCATCACCGCACACCTGTCGAAAATCAGCTCGCGACTGACCGAAGTTTTCGCCCATGCCCAGGCGGAAAAACGTTCCCCGGCGCGGGTGGCGGATGAGTTGGCGGAGAAAGTGCTGTACCGATGATGGAGTGAGCGCCTTATCCGGCGCCCTTGCTCCCTGGGCCCGACGCCACAAGTGTCGGGCTCGTTCAACGCACGCGGCCCCGGCGTGCCAGGAGCCGTGATGCTTCACAAGGTTGAGCTGCCTTACACCCGGTTTTTATCTCTTGACGGCCAGTTGCTCGGCGATCTTCCCCACTGGGCCGACGATTTCAATCTGCTGACGCGCCTCTATCGGCAGATGGTCCTGACCCGCCTCTTCGATCAGAAAGCCGTCGCCCTGCAACGCACCGGGCGCATCGGCACCTACGCGCCGACATTGGGCCAGGAGGCCATCGGCGTTGCCGTCGGCAGCGTCATGCAGGCCGAGGACGTGCTGGTGCCGTATTACCGCGACACCGCCGTGCAGTTGATGCGCGGTGTGCGCATGGAAGAAATTCTCCTGTACTGGGGTGGTGACGAACGCGGCAGCGACTTTGCCGAACCGGCGGCCGTCGAAGATTTCCCTATCTGTGTGCCGATCGCCACCCAGGCCCTGCATGCCTGCGGTGTTGCCAGTGCGTTCAAGATCCGCGGCGAGCATCGGGTCGCCGTTACCACCTGCGGTGATGGCGCCACCAGCAAGGGCGATTTCCTCGAAGCGCTGAATGTCGCCGGTGCCTGGCAGTTGCCGGTGGTGTTCGTGGTCAACAACAACCAATGGGCGATCTCGGTGCCGCGGCGCATTCAGTGCGGCGCCCCGACGCTGGCGCAGAAGGCCATCGGCGCCGGCTTTCACGGCGAGCAGGTTGACGGTAACGATATGCTCGCGGTCTATGACCGGGTGCAAGCGGCGCTGGAACGCGCGCGCCACGGCAAAGGTCCGGTGCTGCTGGAATGCCTCAGCTATCGCCTCGGCGATCACACCACCGCCGACGATGCCACGCGCTACCGGCCGGCGGACGAGGTCAAGCAGGCTTGGCTCGAAGAACCGGTCAAGCGCCTGCAACGTTTCATGGTCGGCCAGGGCGTGTGGGACGAAGTCCGTGAACAAACGCTGATCAGTGAATGTCAGGCCCTGGTGCAGCGAGCTGTGGATAACTTCGAGGCGGCGGGCATTCAGGCGCCCGAGTCGATAATGGATCATGTCTACGCCCAATGGCCGCAGACTCTTGCCGGGCAGCGTGACGAGTTGCTCGAAAGAGCGGCGCGCCGCGTGGGAGATTCGGGCCATGAGTAACGGCAAAGTCACACTGCTGGAGGCGGTGAACCTGGCGCTGCATCGGGCCATGAGCGAAGACGCCAATGTCATCGTCCTCGGTGAAGACGTCGGCGTGAACGGCGGCGTGTTCCGTGCCACCCAAGGGCTGCGCGACAGCTTCGGCTTCAAGCGGGTGATCGATTCGCCGCTGGCCGAAACCATGCTCGGCGGCCTGGTGGTAGGCATGGCCGCCCAAGGCCTGAAACCGGTGGTGGAAATCCAGTTCATGGGGTTCATCTACGCCGCCATGGAGCACCTGGTGTCGCACGCCAGCCGCATGCGTAATCGCACCCGTGGGCGGATCACCTGCCCGATGGTCATGCGCACACCGATGGGCGCAGGGATTCGTGCGCCGGAGCATCACAGCGAAAGCACCGAAGCGCTGTTCGCGCACATTCCAGGGCTGCGGGTGGTGATTCCATCCTCACCGGCCCGGGCTTATGGCTTGTTGCTGGCGGCCATCGACGACCCGGATCCGGTGGTGTTTCTGGAGCCGACCCGACTGTATCGCATGAACCCGCAACCGCTGCTGGACGATGGCAAACGCCTGCCGCTGGACAGCTGTTTCACCTTGCGCGAAGGCAGCGATATCACTCTGATCAGCTGGGGCGCCAGCGTGATGGAAACCTTGCAGGCCGCGACTGCATTGGCGCAGCGGGGCGTGTCGGCAGAGGTGATCGATGTCGCCTGCATCAAACCGCTGGACCTCGACACCCTGGAGGCCTCGGTGCGCAAGACCGGTCGTTGCGTAATCATCCATGAAGCACCGCGCTCCTGTGGCGTCGGCGCGGAAATCGCCGCCAGCCTTTATGAACGGGCGTTACTGGAGCTGCAGGCGCCGATCCAGCGGGTCACCGCGCCGGACATTCCGCCGCCGCTGTATCGACTGGAATCGCTGTACATGCCCAACGTCGACGACATTCTTCATGCCTGCGACACCGTCATGAATTTCGCCTGAGGGGCCGCGATGAAATATTTCAAACTGCCGGATCTGGGCGAAGGCTTACAGGAGGCGGAAATCGTCCGCTGGCACGTCACGGTCGGCGACAGCGTCAAGGCTGACCAACTGCTGGTGTCGGTGGAAACCGCCAAGGCGCTGGTGGATATCCCCGCACCTTACGATGGCGTGGTGGCAAAACTCTTCGGCGGCGAGGGCGACATCATTCACGTCGGTGAACCGCTGCTCGGTTTCGAAGGCGAAGCAGACGCGGGCACCGTGGTCGGACGGCTCGAAGGGGGCGGTAACAATCAGGAGGATGCGTTTTTCATCGGAGCCGCGCCGTCGACCCGCGAGCATCTGGCGACCCGTGCCACCCCGGCCGTGCGACAACTGGCTCGTCAGCTTGGCGTGGAGTTGAGCGGGCTGACGGGGTCCGGCAACGATGGGCTGATCACCCGCAGCGACGTGGAAGCGGCCGCCCAGACCGAGCGCGAACGTTTCGGCGGTGAGCGGTTGCGTGGTGTGCGACGCAGCATGGCGCTGAACATGGCCCGGTCCCATGCCGAAGTGGTGCCGGTGACCCTCTTCGGTGACGCCGACCTGCATCGCTGGGGGCAGGCCCGGGAACCCTTGATTCGCCTGGCCAAGGCAATGGCGGCAGCCTGCGCGGTGGAGCCGGTGCTCAACAGCGCGTTCGACAGCAAGACCCTGTCGCTCAAACAGCATGAACAACTCGACCTGGGCATCGCCGTGGACACGCCAGACGGCTTGTTTGTGCCGGTGCTGCGCGATGTCGGCCAGCGCTCGGCGGCGGACTTGAAAGAAGGCGTCATGCGCCTGCGGGCCGATGTACAGGCGCGCTCGATTCCGCCCAAGGAAATGATGGGGGCGACCCTGACTCTGTCGAATTTCGGCACCCTGTTCGGCCGCTACGCCAACCCGGTGGTGGTGCCGCCGCAAGTGGCGATCCTCGCTGCTGGCGCGATTCGCGACGAACCGGTCGCGGTCGATGGCGCGGTAGTGGTGCACCCGATCCTGCCATTGTCCCTGACCTTCGATCACCGCGTGGTAACCGGTGGCGAGGCGGCAAGATTCTTCAAAGCCCTGGTCCAGGCACTGGAACAACCTGAAGCCTGATGTTTCGCGGGCATGAAAAAGGCCCTGAGCCATTCGACTCAGGGCCTATTCAATTCGGACGTTGCTTACTTCGGCGTCTTGGCGGCTTTGGCTGGTTTGGTCGGCTCAGCGCTCGGCACTTCAACAGGTTCAGCGACTTC
>DQGF01000247.1:5799-9537 GCA_003525045.1 Pseudomonas sp.
TCAGCGACTTCAACAGGTTCAGCAGGTGCGTTCAGCAGTTCGGACAACGCATCCGGCTGGCTCTTGAACGCCTTGGCGAACACATCGCGATTCTTCGCCATGTAGATCCCGGCTTCTTCCACTTGCTGTTCGGTCAGGGACGGAACGGCTTTTTGCAACACTTCAGCCAGCAACTCGGCCAGTTCGAGCATTTTGTCATGACGGTCAGCTTCGGCTTTATCCATGAACAAGCGCTCCAGATCTCGGCTGCTGCGGTATACCACTTCGACGGCCATTCACCACCTCACATGCCTTCACATTAAGTTGTCTGTATCGACTACTGTATCTATATACAGCGAAAAGGATAAGCGAATCCTGTCGCTTTGGGTAGTGGCTTTTCAATGTAGACCGGATTCAGGGTTTGTCAGGGTAAACCGCGTCGACCCATTCGCTGTAGGAGCGAGGCTTGCCCGCGAAGGCGCCCGTCCAGACATCGCAGACGTGCCTCATTTCACGCAACCATCATCTCACCCAATATCCCTGGCCTTTTTTCTGCATGCAGAACAACCGTCACGTCCAACCCGCATCATCCGCTCGAACCGAGCTAAGGAAGAATTATCGTGAAAATCAACTGGGCCGAGAAGCTGCGGCAAAACGTGCACCAACTGGCCGAGTCCCTGGGCAACCTTTTCGTCGAGACCTTCCACTACCTGGCGCTGTTCGCCATCGGTGCGGTGACCGCGTGGGCGGCGGTGATGGAATTTCTGGGGATGATCGAAGAAGGGCACATCAAGATCGATGACATCTTGCTGCTGTTCATCTACCTGGAACTGGGAGCGATGGTCGGGATTTACTTCAAGACCAACCACATGCCGGTGCGCTTCCTGATCTACGTGGCGATCACGGCGTTGACGCGGCTGCTGATCTCCAACGTCTCCCACCACAACCCGCCGGACCTGGGGATTATCTACCTGTGCGGCGGCATTCTGCTGCTGGCGTTTGCGATTCTGGTCGTGCGTTACGCGTCGTCGCAATTCCCTTCGGTGAAGATCGAACACCCGCAGCGCAAGATCGGTGCGGGCTCCGGCGAACATCCCGAGGTGGAGAAGGGCGAGATTTAAAGCCCTATGACGGTCCGTTGCGGACCTTTGGCCTTGGGCGGCGGCAGGTTGCGATTGTCGCCGTCGGTCATGGCTTCGAGGATGGTCATTGCACTATGGCCTTGTTCGATGGCAATGCCGAACTGAATGCTTTGCACCAGGCGTTTGAGGCGCTTGGGGTCATTGCGTTGTTCGGCGCTGATCATCCGTTTGGCGACCACGTGGCCGCTGTTGGACAGGGTCAGCATGATGCTGCCGTCCAGACCCTGAATGCTCAGGTTGATCTGGTAATCCGGTGCAAAGGCATCGGTAATGAGCTGAAAAGGGTTGTCCATGATGCGTTACCGCCTGATTGAACGTGCAGGTGTTGACCGGCTGGGATCGGATTGGTTCGCAAACACCAGATCACCGGCATTCCATAGCCATATCGCCATCATCGCTTTTGCGTGGAGCTGCCGAAGGCTGCGATCTTTTGATGTTGCTGGCAAAAGCGAAGATCAAAAGAGCGCAGCCTGCGGCAGCTCCACATAAGCAAAGCAAGGGGCATGCCGGAAAATTGTCGAACAATGAGTGCGGCGGGGGACTGTTGGCCGATTCCTGTAGGAGCGAGGCTTGCCCGCGAAGAACGAGCGCGGTGCATCAGGTACACCCCGTTATCGTTCTTCGCGAGCAAGTCGGATCGCCGCACCGCTCGCTCCTACGCCCACACCGTTTCAGGGCATGAATGAGTAGATGATCGCAGACAGTGCAATCAAACCGATCAGCACCACGAACACGTTCGAGGCCTGTCCCGAGTACTGGCGCAAGGCCGGCACGCGACGGATGGCGTACATCGGCATCAGGAACAACAGGCACGCGATGATCGGCCCGCCGAGGGTTTCGATCATGCCCAGAATGCTCGGGTTGAAGGTCGCCACGGCCCAGCAGCTGAGGATCATGAACAGTGCAGTCACGCGGTTCAGCCAGCTCCCCGACATCGTCCGGCCACGGCCGCGCAGGCTTTTCACGATCAGGCCCTGAAAACCTTCACTGGCGCCGATATAGTGGCCAAGAAAGGATTTGGTGATCGCCACCAGCGCAATCAGCGGCGCCGCGTAAGCAATGACCGGGGTCTGGAAGTGGTTGGCCAGGTACGACAGGATCGAGATGTTCTGTGCCTTCGCCGCAGCCAGATCGGCCGGGGATAGCGCCAGCACACAGCTGAAGCAGAAGAACATCACGGTAACGACCATCATCCCGTGGGCGATGGCCAGGATGCCGCTGCTTTTGCGTTCGGCCTGTTCGCCATAGCGTTGCTTCTGATCGACGGCGAAGGCAGAAATGATCGGCGAATGGTTGAACGAGAACACCATCACCGGGATCGCCAGCCACAGCGTTTTGAAGAACAACGGCATCGGCATGCCTTCACTGGCAGTGGCAAAAAAGGCGCCGTTCCAGTTCGGGATCAGGCTCAAGCCGAGCAGCAGCAACGCGGCGACGAACGGGTAAACCAGCACGCTCATGCATTTGACGATGACGCCCTGGCCGCAACGAACAATGGCCATCAGACCGAGGATCAACCCCAGCGACAGAATCGCCCGCGGTGGCGGGGCGATGTGCAACTGATGCTCCATGAAACTGCTCAGGGTGTTGGTCAGCGCCACGCTGTACACCAGCAGAATCGGGAAGATCGCGAAGAAATACAGCAGGGTGATCAGCTTGCCGGCACCGATGCCGAAGTGCTCTTCCACCACGTCGGTGATGTCCCCGGAACGACCGGACAACACGAAACGGGTCAGGCCACGGTGGGCGAAAAAGGTCATCGGGAACGCAAGTACGGCCAGAATCAGCAATGGCCAGAAACCGCCCACGCCGGCATTGATCGGCAGGAACAGCGTGCCGGCGCCAATGGCCGTGCCGTAGAGGCCGAGCATCCAGGTGGTGTCGTGTTTGCTCCAGCCCTTGTGGGTTATTTCGGTATTGCGTGTCAGGTCTACAGCAGGATTATCGGCAGCAGGTGTACGTACATCGGTCATCGTTTTGGCCTCGTTATTGTTCTTGCTCGGGCTCACGTGTTACGGACGTCAGGGAGTGCTCCTCAGCACTCCACCCAGCTGACCGCCAGGCCGCCCCGTGAAGTCTCTTTGTATTTGTCCTGCATGTCGGCACCGGTATCGCGCATGGTGCGGATCACCCGGTCCAGGGAAATGAAGTGTTTGCCGTCGCCGCGCAGGGCCATTTGCGTGGCGTTGATCGCCTTCACTGCGGCGATTGCGTTGCGCTCGATGCACGGCACCTGGACCAGGCCGCCGACTGGATCGCAGGTCAGGCCAAGGTTGTGTTCCAGGCCGATTTCGGCGGCGTTTTCCAGTTGCTCAGGGGTGGCGCCGAGCACATCGGCCAGACCGGCGGCGGCCATGGCGCAGGCGGAACCGACTTCACCCTGGCAACCGACTTCGGCGCCGGAGATCGAAGCGTTTTTCTTGCAGAGGATGCCTACGGCCGCTGCGCCCAGAAAGAACGCGACCACGTCATCGTCCGACGCGTCCGGGTTGAATTTCATGTAGTAGTGCAGCACCGCCGGAATGATCCCGGCCGCGCCGTTGGTCGGTGCCGTGACCATGCGTCCACCGGCTGCGTTTTCTTCGTTCACGGCGAGGGCGAACAGGTTGACCCACTC
>DQGF01000426.1:0-2589 GCA_003525045.1 Pseudomonas sp.
CGCGAAGAGGCCGTGCCAGTCGACATCGATGCTGACCGTGCCGCCCTCAATCGCAGGCAAGTCGGATCGCCGCACCGCCGCTCCCACATGAATTGCGGCCGTGCACGCATCTTGTGCCCAGCACAAAACCCTGTAGAAGCTGGCGCAGCCTGCGATCTATTGATTTTTTGTCGCCAACCGACCAAGGGTTTATCCATGGCTTGTGCGTAAGTCGTCGACGCTATACTGTATATCCAAACAGTGTAAGGCGTCCCCCATGGAACTCATCGACAAGCTCGGCATTCTCGCCGACGCTGCCAAGTACGACGCCTCCTGCGCCAGCAGCGGGGCACCGAAGCGCAGCTCCGAGGGCAAGAGCGGCTTGGGCTCGACCGATGGCATGGGCATCTGCCACAGCTATACCCCGGACGGGCGCTGCGTCTCGTTATTGAAGATCCTGCTGACCAACTTCTGTCTCTACGACTGCCAATATTGCGTCAACCGGCGCTCCAGCGACGTGCCTCGCGCCAGGTTCACCCCGGAAGAAGTGGTGACGCTGACCATGGACTTCTACCGGCGCAACTGCGTCAGCGGGCTGTTTCTCAGTTCCGGGATCATTCGCTCGGCGGACTACACCATGGAGCAGTTGATTCGCGTGGCCAGGTTGTTGCGCGAAGACCATGAGTTTCGCGGTTACATCCACCTCAAGACCATACCCGAAGCCGACCCGGCGCTGATTGAGGAAGCGGGGCGTTATGCCGATCGATTGAGCGTCAATATCGAGTTGCCCACCGACGCCAGCCTGCAAACCCTGGCCCCGGAAAAACAGCTGGGCTCGATCAAGCAAGCGATGCAAACCATCTACACCGGGGAACAAACGGTGCTCAACGAACCGCGCGCGCCCAAGTTTGCCCCGGCCGGGCAGAGCACGCAGATGATCGTCGGTGCCGATGACACCGACGACAGCACCATTCTGCACAGTGCCCAGGCGCTTTACGGCAACTTCCGTTTGCGTCGGGTCTATTACTCGGCGTTCAGTCCGATCCCCAACAGCCCGAAGAGCGTGCCGCTGGCCGCGCCGCCGCTGATGCGCGAGCACCGCCTGTACCAGGCCGATTTCCTGCTGCGCAGTTACGGCTTCACGGCGGGTGAGTTGTTCCGGGGGCCTGGATATCTGGCGCTCGACATCGACCCGAAACTGGCCTGGGCACTGGAGAACCGTGAGGTTTTTCCGCTGGACCTGAACCGTGCCGCCCCTTCATTGATCGCACGTATCCCCGGTATTGGCCTGCGCACCACCGAGCGATTGGTGGAGCTGCGCCGTCAGCGACGCATCCGCTACGAAGACCTGGCCCGCATGCGTTGTGTGCTGGCCAAGGCCAAGCCGTTTTTCATCACCAGTGATTATCACCCGCAGCAGGCTGAGGTTACGAGCCACTTGCTGTATCAGCAGCTGCGCGACCGGCCGCAACCGCAGCAAATGGGATTGTGGGGATGATCTGCCTCGATTGCGACGATCTGTTCGACACCTGGCGCTATCAGGCGCGCTGGCTGCTCAGTCATGCGGTCGACCCCAGTAGGGTGAGTTGGGCCAGCGAAGGCATCGCAGACCTGTTCGCCAGCGATGATGAACTGCCCGAAACCCGGGGGCCGTATCAGGCACGGGTTCCAAGAACGCTGTTGGACACCCTTGAGCGCGCCGCCCGTTATCGCGGCGATCAGCGCTGGAGTCTGTTGTACGAGGTGTTGTGGCGGGTCAGTCATGGTGACCGCACCGCGATGCTTGCAGGGGACAGGCTCGGCAGTGAATTTCAGAGGAGAATCAAGCAGGTACAGCACGAAGCTCATCATTTACATGCATTTGTTCGCTTCGTCGCGTTACCGGAAAACGATGGCCCGCACTACGTCGCCTGGCACGAACCGGCCCACGACATTCTGCACAGTGCCAGTGAGCATTTTATCGGGCGCATGGGCCGGCATCGCTGGCTGATCGCGACGCCTCGGGACGGGGTTTATTACGATGGCGAGCAGTTGATTCACCAACGGCAATGCCCGGTCGAATGGCAGCAGCTGGCGCAAAACGTCGAGGATCCGCACAGCGACATGTGGTTGACGTACTACAGCCACATCTTCAATCCGGCGCGGCTGAACCCGAAAGTCATGCAGGGGCATTTGCCGGCACGCTTCTGGAAAAACCTGCCTGAGGGGACGCTGATATCGGGGTTGATCACCCAGGCTCGAACCGGCAAGCAACAGGACGGTCAGGCCATTGGCATCAAGGGTAGGGGTGGCAAGCGTATCGCGGCGGCAGTAGCCGGGCGTAGTCAAGACCAAGGCGCATAAAAAAGCCCCCCATCGCCAATGCGATGAGGGGCTTGTAGGCAGCGGATGTCAGATCAAACCTTGACGATCCAGCCCGCTGGCGCTTCGACGTCGCCGGTCTGCACGCCCGTCAGCTCCTTGTAGAGCTTCTGGGTGATCGGGCCGACGTCGGTTTCGCTATGGAACACGTGCAGTTTGTCGTTGTAGCTGATGCCACCGATCGGCGTGATCACCGCGGCAGTACCGCAGGCGCCGGCTTCCTTGAACTCGGATAGCTTGTCGATGAAC
>DQGF01000426.1:2889-3358 GCA_003525045.1 Pseudomonas sp.
GCTTGTCGATGAACACGTCGCCCTCGATCACTTCCAGGCCCAGACGCGTCTTGGCCAGCTCGATCAAGGACAGACGGGTGATGCCCGGCAATACCGACGGCGAGTTCGGGGTCACGAACTTGTTGTCGTGGGTGATCCCGAAGAAGTTGGCCGAACCGACTTCCTCGATTTTGGTGTGGGTCATCGGGTCCAGGTAGATGCAGTCGGCAAAATGTGCCTTCTTGGCCTGGGAGCCTGGCATCAGGCTGGCGGCGTAGTTGCCACCGACCTTGGCCGCACCGGTGCCTTGTGGGGCTGCGCGGTCGTAGCTGGAGATCAGGAAGTTGTGCGGGGTCAGGCCGCCTTTGAAGTAGGCGCCGACCGGGATGCAGAAGATCGAGAAGATAAACTCGGGCGCGGTACGCACGCCGATGTTGTCGCCGACGCCGATCACGAACGGGCGCAGGTACAGCGCACCGCCGGTGCCGTA
>DQGF01000426.1:3669-4032 GCA_003525045.1 Pseudomonas sp.
GGCGGGATGAAACGCTCGTTGGCGCGGACCACTTCCTTGCAGGCTTCGACGAACTGCTCGGTGGACACCTGTGGCATCAGCAGGCGCGCGCAGCTGCGCTGCATGCGGGCGGCGTTCTGGTCCGGGCGGAACAGGTTGATCGAGCCGTCCTTGCAACGGTAGGCCTTCAGGCCTTCGAAGCATTGCTGGCCATAGTGAAGGGCCGTGGAGCCTTCGCTGATGTGCAGCACGTTGTCTTCGGTCAGGGTGCCTGTGTCCCACTCGCCATTACGCCAGTGCGACAAATAGCGCTTGTCTGTCTTGATGTAGTCAAAACCCAACTTGTCCCAATTGATGCTTTCGTTACCCATGACACCCTCTATC
>DQGF01000145.1:0-8188 GCA_003525045.1 Pseudomonas sp.
CAATGGTTTTTCGCGAGCAAGCTTGCGCCCACAGGATGGCGTCCTCGAAACCTCAGTAGTCATCCCCGCGCTCGGTGATGTCTTTCTCCACCATCGGCGCATCCGGATCCTGCCCCTCGGGAAACTTGCCCTTCAAATTCCACGCAAACGCAATGATCTCCGCAATCGTGCGATACAACTCCTCCGGAATACTCTCCCCCAGTTCCATCCGCGCCAGCAGTTTCACCAGCTCGGCGTTCTCGTAGATCGGCACTTCATAATCCCGGGCAATTTTCAGAATGGCTTCAGCCAGTTGGTCGTCGCCTTTGGCCGTGAGGGTCGGGGCGTGGCTACCGTCGTATTTGAGGGCGATGGCCTGGCGTGGGGTGTTGGGGTTTGTCATGCGGTTTCGTCGACCCAGCGTTGTTCGAGATGGGTTTGGGCGCCTTGCGGCGGTGTGCCGAGGTGGCAATCGAGATCGCCGACGTTCAGGCCGCAGGACAGCAGGCGTTGGCGCAGGCCGGCCAGGTTGCTTTCGATCAGGCTGGCGGTGTACGGCCGTTCGGCCCACAGCTGGCTGGAAAGGCTGCCCTGGATCAATTGGGCCTGAATCTGCAGCGGTCCCAACGGTTCCATGTCGAATGCCAGTTCGACGCGCCAGAGCTGTTGCTTGGGTTGGGGGGCGTCGCGGCGTTCGTTTGGCTGTTGCTTGTCAGGGGCGTCTTCGCGCTGGAACTTGACCTGCAAGGGCACGATGTCCTGCAGGTTGCGCATCGGGATTTCCAGCTGCCAGGTGCTCATCAGTCGTCCGTCACTGGTTACGCCGGTCTGTTCCAGGCTCGACAGTTGGTGGCTTTGCAGGCGTGCAATCGCGGCGGCGGCCAGACGCAGCAGGTGTTCGAGATCGCCTTCGTCGTCCGTGCCTTGCAGCAGACGCTCGGGTAGCGGGAAGCGGGTCGGCGACGGTTTGGCGCTGACCTGTCCGAGCATGCCGAGGGCGCTACGCACGAAACTCGGCATGGCCTGGGCCAGGGTATTGGCGGCAATGATCGCATTGAGGTTGGTGTTGGCCGGCAATCCCGGCGTCAATTGCGCGATCAGCTTGAGCAAATCGCCTTTCATGTCCGGCATCAGCGTCGGGTTCTGCCCGCTGAGCAGCTTCGCCTCAAGGAACAGACCGCTATTGGCCAGGGCCTGGGCCAGACCCTTTGGCGTGCTGAGTTGCTGCACGTCCGGCAGGCCGGCGAGCAGCTTGTCCACGGCAGCGCGCAAATCGCTGGATGTCTGATCCGCGGGCAGGTTTTGCAACATTTTCAGCAACCCGTCCAGCGAGCCTTGGCGGCTTTGCTGGTTGACCAGTTGTTGAGTCACCGCCAGTTGTTCCTGGCGGCTGCTCAATGGGATGAATTTCAAGGTCTGGGAGTCCTGTACCAGCGCACTCAACAGGGTGCCGATGCGCAGCGGCGTCGGACTGTCGATGCTCAGGGTGCTGCCGCTCAATGCAGTATTGAGCAGGCTCATCATCGAACGAAAAACCGTTGGCTGACCCGGCACCTGGGGCATCACTTGCGAGGTCAGCACTTTGCCTTGTAGCAGGGTGCCGGCCGGCAGTTGCGCGGTGTCGATACGGGTGAGGGTGGCGACGCTGGAGGCCATGGCCTGTTGCACGGTGACTGCCAGATTGCCTGCCGAGGGTTGGGTGATCGCCAGGCTGGTGCCCTGGGGCAGCGGCTGGGTGCTGGTGGCCTGGACCGTGGTTTGGCGACCGCTGTCGAGGGTGACTTTCAGCAGCAGTTGGAAAGTCTGTTGCGCCTGCTTGAGCGACAGCACTTCAGCCTTGGCGCTCTGACCGTCGCCGATCAGGCCCTCCATCGGCGTCAGCAACTTGAGCAGCTCGCCGCTGACCGACTGCGCACGTGGAGTCGCAGGCGCGGTCGGCGGCAGCGGGAGGATGATCATTTCGCCTGTCATACGCGGTCACAACCTGAGGAAATTGCCCTCTTTAGAGTAGGGCATGGCATGTATAATGCCGCCCCGTTGTATCCGGGGCGCTGAAATCATTTGCAAGTACTTGATCTGGCGCCTTAGACCGTGCCGCCAAAGCATTTATCCTGCATCTCTTTAGCGGCCGCACCGCTGCCGACTTGAACCGTAAAGGCCCGTGATCTCTTGACCAGTCCTGTCCTGCAAACCGTTGCCCTTGCCTGTGAGCGAGACCTTCGGCTGCTCTTCGAAAATCTCGAATTGAGACTGGCCAGTGGCGAAATGGTACAAATCAGTGGCCCCAATGGCAGCGGCAAGACCAGTCTTCTCCGTCTGCTCTGCGGCCTGATGCAGCCGACCGCCGGTCAAGTGCTGCTCAACGGCCAGCCGCTGAACGAGCAACGCAGTGAACTGGCGCACAACCTGCTGTGGATCGGCCATGCCGCCGGGATCAAGGACCTGCTGACGCCGGAAGAGAATTTGAGCTGGCTTTGCGCCCTGCATCAACCGGCCTCCCATGAGGCGATCTGGCAAGCGCTGACGGCCGTCGGACTGCGCGGTTTCGAGGATGTGCCTTGCCACACGCTGTCCGCCGGGCAGCAACGCCGGGTGGCGTTGGCGCGGTTGTACCTGGAATGCCCGCCGCTATGGATCCTCGATGAGCCGTTCACCGCGCTCGACAAACAAGGCGTGGCGCAACTTGAAGAACACCTGGCCGCCCACTGCGAACGTGGCGGCATGGTGGTCTTGACCACTCACCACACGCTGACCCGGATGCCGGCCGGCTATCGCGACATCGATTTGGGGAACTGGGCCGTATGAGTGTTTTCGGCCTGTTGGTTGCCCGTGAGGCTCGTTTGCTGTTCCGCCGTCCTGCGGAACTGGCCAATCCGCTCGTATTCTTCGCGATCGTGGTGTCGCTGTTCCCGTTGGCGGTCGGACCCGAGTCTCAATTGTTGCAAACCTTGTCTCCGGGACTGGTCTGGGTAGCAGCCCTTTTATCGGTTTTGCTCTCGCTGGACGGGCTTTTCCGCAGTGATTTCGAGGATGGTTCCCTGGAGCAGTGGGTCCTTTCGTCGCACCCCCTGCCTCTTCTGGTTTTGGCCAAGGTACTGGCACACTGGGCCTTCTCTGGCCTGGCACTGGTTTTGCTCGCACCACTGCTGGCGTTGATGCTCGGTTTGCCTGCCGCCTGTCTGCCGGTGTTGCTGCTTTCCTTATTGCTGGGTACACCGGTGCTGAGCTTGCTCGGCGCGGTGGGCGCGGCCCTGACGGTCGGATTGAAGCGTGGTGGCCTGTTATTGGCACTGCTGATCCTGCCGTTGTACATCCCGGTGTTGATCCTGGGCAGTGGCGCTTTGCAGGCGGCATTGCAGGGCATGCCGGCGACCGGTTATCTCTTGTGGCTTGGTAGCCTGACCGCCCTGGCGATAACCCTGACACCTTTTGCAATAGCTGCTGGCCTGAAGATCAGCGTCGGCGAATAATAATGAGGTCTGGTTATTTTTTAACCATTGTTGTTTAAAAAAGCAGACCCTTGGCTAGCTCGTGATAACGAGCAGCAACCGTGATGGAAACTGTAATGAACTGGACCTGGTTTCATAAGCTCGGCTCGCCCAAATGGTTTTACGGCATCAGTGGCAAACTGCTGCCGTGGCTGAGCGTCGCGGCGTTGCTGCTGATCGGCGTCGGCGTAGTGTGGGGCCTGGCCTTCGCGCCGCCGGACTACCAGCAAGGCAACAGCTTTCGCATCATCTATATCCACGTTCCGACCGCCATGCTCGCGCAGTCCATCTACGTGATGCTGGCTGTGTGCGGCATTGTCGGGCTGGTCTGGAAGATGAAACTGGCCGACATCGCCCTGCAATGCGCGGCGCCCATCGGCGCCTGGATGACCGCCGTGGCGTTGGTCACCGGCGCGATCTGGGGCAAACCGACCTGGGGCTCGTGGTGGGTCTGGGATGCGCGACTAACGTCCATGCTCATTCTGCTGTTTCTGTACTTCGGTCTCATTGCGCTGGGCAACGCGATCAGCAATCGTGACAGTGCGGCCAAAGCCTGTGCGGTGCTGGCGATCGTTGGCGTGATCAATATCCCGATCATCAAATACTCGGTGGAGTGGTGGAACACCCTGCACCAGGGCGCGACCTTCACCCTCACCGAAAAACCGGCGATGCCTGTCGAAATGTGGCTGCCACTGCTGCTGACGGTGTTGGGTTTCTACTGTTTCTTCGGCGCCGTGCTGTTGCTGCGCATGCGCCTTGAAGTGCTCAAGCGCGAAGCCCGCGCCAGCTGGGTCAAGGCCGAAGTGCAGAACAGCCTGGAGGCCGCTCGATGAGTTTTGCTTCATTCGGCGACTTTCTCGCCATGGGCCATCACGGCCTGTATGTCTGGTCGGCCTATGGCATCTGCCTGGCGGTACTGGTCCTCAACGTGGCGGCGCCGGTCCTGGCCCGCAAGCGGTATCTGCAACAAGAGGCGCGTCGTCTGCGCCGGGAGAACGGCAAGTGAATCCCCTGCGTAAAAAACGTCTCATCATCATTCTCGCGATCCTGGTCGGCGTCGGCGCTGCCGTCGGCCTTGCCCTGAGCGCCCTGCAACAGAACATCAATCTGTTCTACACCCCGACCCAGATCGCCAACGGCGAAGCGCCGCAAGACACGCGTATCCGCGCGGGCGGCATGGTCGAGAAAGGTTCGCTGCAACGTTCCGGCGATTCCCTGGACGTGAAATTCGTCGTCACCGACTTCAAGGAATCCGTGACCATCAGCTACCGCGGCATCCTGCCGGACCTGTTCCGTGAAGGGCAGGGCATCGTGGCCCTGGGCAAACTCAATGCCGATGGCGTGGTGGTGGCTGATGAAGTACTGGCCAAGCACGATGAAAAATACATGCCGCCGGAAGTGACCAAGGCCCTGAAAGACAGCGGCCAGTCGGCACCCACTCCCGCCAAAGAGGGCTAATTGATGACTTCCGCACTTTATAGTTCAGGGCTGTTCATCCCCGAACTGGGCCACCTGGCAATGATCCTGGCGCTGTGTTTCGCGCTGGTTCAGGCCGTGGTGCCGTTGCTCGGTGCCTGGCGCGGTGACCGCTTGTGGATGAGCCTCGCTCAGCCGGCTGCCTGGGGGCAGTTCGCGTTTCTGCTGTTCGCCTTCGGTTGCCTGACGTACGCGTTCATGGCCGACGATTTCTCCGTGGCCTACGTCGCCAACAACTCCAACAGCGCCTTGCCGTGGTACTACAAGTTCAGCGCGGTGTGGGGCGCTCACGAAGGTTCGTTGCTGCTGTGGGCGTTGATCCTCGGCGGCTGGACCTTCGCCGTATCGGTGTTCTCGCGGCAGCTGCCGCAAGTGATGCTGGCGCGGGTGCTGGCGGTGATGGGCATGATCAGCATCGGTTTTCTGCTGTTCCTGATCCTGACGTCCAACCCGTTCGAACGGATCCTGCCGCAGATTCCAACGGACGGTCATGACCTCAATCCCTTGCTGCAAGACATCGGCCTGATCGTTCACCCGCCGATGCTGTATATGGGCTACGTCGGTTTCTCTGTGGCCTTCGCTTTTGCCATCGCCGCGTTGCTCGGCGGTCGTCTCGATGCGGCGTGGGCGCGCTGGTCCCGTCCGTGGACCATCGTCGCCTGGGCCTTCCTCGGTATCGGCATCACGTTGGGCTCCTGGTGGGCCTATTACGAACTTGGCTGGGGCGGCTGGTGGTTCTGGGATCCGGTGGAAAATGCGTCCTTCATGCCTTGGCTGGTCGGCACGGCGCTGATTCACTCGTTGGCGGTCACGGAAAAACGTGGCGTGTTCAAGAGCTGGACCGTGTTGCTGGCCATCGCCGCGTTCTCGTTGAGCCTGCTCGGAACCTTCCTCGTGCGTTCCGGCGTGCTGACGTCGGTACACGCCTTTGCCTCCGACCCTGAGCGTGGCGTGTTCATCCTGATCTTCCTGTTGTTTGTGGTCGGCGGTTCGCTGACGCTGTTCGCCCTGCGCGCACCGGTGGTCAAGAGTCATGTCGGTTTCAACCTCTGGTCCAGGGAAACACTGCTGTTGGGTAACAACCTGGTGCTGGTGGTAGCGGCTTCGATGATTCTGCTCGGCACCTTGTATCCGTTGATCCTTGACGCGATGACCGGCGCCAAGCTGTCGGTCGGCCCGCCGTACTTCAACGCGCTGTTCATTCCGTTGATGGCGTTGTTGATGGTGGTGATGGCGGTCGGCATGCTGGTGCGTTGGAAAGACACCCCGGTCAAATGGCTGATGAGCATGTTGATTCCGGTATTGCTCGGCAGCGCTGCGCTGGCTGTGGTGGCCGGCGTCGCCTACGGTGATTTCAACTGGGCAGTGATCGCCACGTTCATGCTCGCGGCCTGGGTGTTGCTGGCCGGCGTTCGCGACATCGTCGACAAGACTCGCCACAAGGGCCTGATCAAAGGCCTGCCGACCCTGACCCGCAGCTATTGGGGCATGCAGGTCGCGCACCTCGGCATTGCCGTGTGCGCCCTGGGTGTCGTGCTGTCGAGCCAGAACAGTGCCGAGCGCGACCTGCGCCTGGCGCCTGGCGAATCCATGGACCTGGGCGGTTACCAGTTCGTGTTCGAAGGCGCCAAACACTTCGAAGGCCCGAACTTCACCTCCGACAAGGGCACCATTCGGGTGATCCGCGACGGCAAGGAAATCAGCGTGCTGCACCCGGAAAAACGTCTGTATACCGTGCAGAATTCGGTGATGACCGAAGCCGGAATCGATGCCGGTTTCACTCGCGATCTCTACGTTGCCCTCGGTGAACCCCTGGGCGATGGCGCCTGGGCCGTGCGCGTGCACGTCAAGCCGTTCGTGCGCTGGATCTGGTTCGGCGGCCTGCTCACCGGTCTCGGTGGATTGCTGGCGGCGCTGGATCGGCGTTATCGGGTCAAGGTTAAAAGTCGCGTGCGTGAAGCATTGGGCATGACAGGGGCGACTGCATGAGACGTTGGCTGATGCTGTTGCCACTGGCGATTTTCCTGGTGGTCGCTGTGTTCCTGTACCGCGGTCTGTACCTGAACCCGGCCGAGCTGCCCTCGGCAATGATCAACAAACCGTTCCCGGAGTTTTCCCTGCCAGCGGTGCAGGGCGACAAGACCCTGACCAAGGCCGACATCCTCGGCAAACCGGCGCTGGTCAACGTCTGGGGCACCTGGTGCATTTCCTGCCGGGTCGAGCACCCGGTGTTGAACAAACTGGCCGAGAAGGGCGTGGTGATCTACGGCATCAACTACAAGGACGTCAACGCCGATGCCTTGAAGTGGCTGGATGAATTCCACAACCCTTACCTGCTGGATATCCGTGATGACGAAGGCACCTTGGGCCTGAACCTGGGCGTGTATGGTGCCCCGGAAACCTTCTTCATCGACGCCAAGGGCATCATCCGCGACAAGTTCGTCGGGGTGATTGACGAGCAGGTCTGGCGTGAAAAACTGGCGGCCAAGTATCAGGCGCTGGTGGATGAGGCCAAGCCATGAAGCGCTGGATAGCCGCCGTTGTATTGGGCTTGAGCATGGCGGGCGTGGCGCACGCGGCCATCGACACCTATGAGTTCGCCAAAGAAGGCGATCGCGAGCGTTTTCGCGAGCTGACCAAAGAGCTGCGCTGCCCCAAGTGCCAGAATCAGGACATCGCCGATTCCAACGCACCGATCGCCGCCGATCTGCGCAAGGAAATTTTCCGCATGCTCGGCGAGGGCAAGGACAATCAGCAGATCATCGATTTCATGGTCGATCGCTACGGTGATTTCGTCCGCTACAAACCCGCGCTGAACGCCAAGACTGCTGTGCTCTGGTTCGGCCCCGCCGGCCTGCTGCTGGGCGGTTTCGTGATCATCGCCGTGATCGTCCGCCGTCGTCGCGTGCAACGCGCTGACACCAAGGATGAGCTTTCCGCCGAGGAGCGCGAGCGCCTCGACCATCTGTTGGATAAAACCAAGAATGATTGATTTCTGGCTCGCTGCAGGTCTGCTACTTCTGGTTGCCCTGAGTTTTCTGTTGATCCCCGTTTTGCGTGGCCGTCGCGCCCAGCTTGAAGAGGATCGTACTGCCCTGAACGTCGCGCTGTATCAGGAGCGCGTGGCTGAACTGCAGGCCCAGCAGGAGGAGGGCGTTCTCGACGCTGCGCAAATGGACACCGGCCGCGCCGAAGCGGCTCGTGAATTGCTCGCCGACACTGAAGGTGTCGAGGCGCCGCGTGTA
>DQGF01000145.1:8488-8661 GCA_003525045.1 Pseudomonas sp.
CCCGGCGGGGAAAGCCGTGGCCGCTGCTGGCGGCCATTCTGGTACCGGTACTCGGGCTTGGGCTGTACCTGCATTTCGGGGCCAGCGACAAGGTCGAACTGACCCGGGAGTTCGCCCAGGCGCCACAGTCGATGGAAGAGATGACCCGTCGCCTGGAGCGCGCGGTCGAGGCT
>DQGF01000145.1:8964-12523 GCA_003525045.1 Pseudomonas sp.
CGAGGCTCAGCCGGATTCGGCGGAAGGCCTGTACTTCCTCGGTCGCACCTACATGGCCCAGGATCGTCCTGGCGACGCGGCGAAGATCTTCGAACGCACGGTCAACCTGGCCGGTCGTCAGCCGGAGCTGCTCGGCCAATGGGCCCAGGCCCAATACTTCGCCGATGGCAAGAAGTGGTCGGACAAGGTCCAGGCCTTGACCGACGAAGCGCTGAAAGCCGATCCGAAAGAAGTCACCAGCCTCGGCCTGCTCGGTATCGCCGCTTTCGAAAGCGAGCGTTATCAGGACGCCATCGACTACTGGAATCGCCTGCTGGCGCAATTGCCGCCGGATGACAATTCCCGAGTCGCGCTGCAAGGCGGGATCGCCCGGGCCAGCGAAAAACTGCTCGCCAGCGGCGGCAAGGTGGCCCAGGCGCCAGCGGCCAAGGTGGCGGCGGTGCTTAAAGTCACCGTCGATCTGGCACCGGAGTTGAAAGCCAAGGTTCAGCCGGGCGACAGCGTGTTCATCTTTGCCCGCGCCACTTCCGGCCCACCCGCGCCACTGGCCGCCAAACGCCTGACCGTGGCTGACTTGCCGGCGACCGTCGAACTGGGCGATGCCGATGCAATGATGCCGCAGTTGAAACTGTCGAACTTCCCTGAAGTCCAACTGGTTGCACGCATCTCCCGCGCCGGCCAACCGACGGCCGGCGAATGGATCGGTCGTAGCCAGCCCCTGGCCAGCAGTACCACCGCACAGCAACAACTGACCATCGACAGCCCGGATAAATAACAGCCCGGCAAAAAACAGGAAGCACCACCATGACCGCCATCGCTCGTATCACCCTGCTCAGTATGGTCCTGGGGTTAAGCGCTTGTGCGGTCCAGCGGCCCGAGCCGACGCCGCTGCCGCCGATCCCGCCTTCGCAGCCCAGACCCACGCCGTCTACCACACCGACGCCGAGCAAGCCGAGCATTCCGGCCAAGCCCGCCAAACCGCTGCCACGCACCTCCGCCAGCTTCGCCCCGCCGCCGGGTGGCAATAGCCACTGGGATCCCAAGCTCGGCGTGTACGTTCTCGATGATCAGACCAACACCTTCTACCGCCAGCGCACCTACTACCGCTGGAACAACGGCTGGAGTCGGTCGATCAGCCCCAACGGGCCGTGGGAAGACACTGATATCCAGGGCGTGCCGGGCGGGTTGGGACGGCAGTTCGGGCAGTAACAGGCAGCACAGAACAAGGCGACCTCGAGGTCGCCTTTTTTGTGCCCGCTGAAGATCAAATGTGGGAGCGGCGGTGCGGCGATCCGACTTGCTCGCGAAGGGGGCATCACCTTCAACAAAGATGTCGACTGACCCACCGCTTTCGCGAGCAAGCCCGCTCCCACAGTTAATCGGTGTTGTTTTCCATTTTTGCGTCCACTGGCCTGACTCTGGCGGCTCAACCTTTCACAAAACCTTCATCAAATAGTTAATCCAGCGACATGTGCAAGTCATAGGGCTGACACAGCCCGTGCCTATAGTCGGTTGAACTTCAAAGCGGCCAGGGACGGCTCTTCAACCAGACAGAGAAGCCCATGAACGCAGCTATCCATGTCGATCATCTGAACAAGACCTTTGCGCGCAAAAACGCGCTGGTTGACCTCGAACTCACCATTGCTGCCGGTGAGATGGTCGCGCTGATTGGCGCTTCCGGCTCCGGCAAATCCACGTTGTTGCGGCACCTCGCGGGCCTGGCCTGTTGCGATCGCAATAACGGCGGCAGCGTCAAGGTGCTGGGTCGGGAAGTGCAGGCGTCCGGGCGGCTGAACGGCCAGGTTCGTCGTTTGCGCGCCGATATAGGCTACATCTTCCAGCAGTTCAACCTGGTCAACCGTCTGAGTGTGCTCGATAACGTGCTGCTCGGTTGCCTGGGGCGCATGCCGCGCTGGCGCGGCAATTTGAGCCTGTTCAATGCCGAGGAAAAACAGTTCGCCATGCAGTCCCTGGACCGTGTCGGCCTGGCCGACCTGGCGGCGCAGCGGGCATCGACCTTGTCCGGTGGCCAGCAACAACGGGTGGCGATTGCCCGTGCGCTGACCCAGCGTGCCGAGGTGATTCTGGCCGATGAACCCATCGCCTCCCTGGATCCGGAATCGGCGCGCAAGGTCATGGAGATCCTCGCCGACATCAACCGCCGCGACGGCAAGACGGTGGTGGTCACCCTGCATCAGGTCGATTACGCCACGCGTTATTGCCCCCGAGCCGTGGCGCTCAAGGGCGGGCGCATCCATTTCGATGGCCTCGCCGCCGACCTGAGCAGTCAGTTCCTCAATGATCTGTACGGTGCCGACCTCGACACCAGCCTGATGTTTTCCGACCAGGCCCGCCGCCCCGAACCCGCGCCCCGGCTGGTGCTGGCTCGCGTGTGAATACCCCCCATTTCCCCACTACGCTCCCTCAGGAATCCTTTCCATGTTGAACCGTATCGGTCGCGCTTTTGCTGGTGCAGCCCTAATTGCAAGCTGTGTGCTGGGCAGCGCCCAGGCTGAAGAAAAAGTCATCAACTTCGGCGTCATGTCCACCGAGTCCTCGCAGAACCTCAAGAGCATCTGGCAGCCGTTTCTGGATGACATGCAGAAGAAGACCGGCCTGAAAATCAACGCCACGTTCGCCTCCGACTATGCCGGCCTGATCCAGGGCATGCGCTTCAACAAGGTCGACGTCGCCTGGCTGGGCAACAAGGCCGCCATCGAGGCGGTGGACCGTTCCAATGGCGAGATCTTCGCCCAGACCGCTGCCGCCAGTGGCGCTGCCGGTTACTGGAGCGTGCTGATCGTGCGCAAGGACAGCCCGATCAACTCCGTCGACGACATGCTGAAAAACGCCAAGTCCCTGACCTTCGGCAACGGCGACCCGAACTCCACCTCGGGCTATCTGGTGCCGGGCTACTACGTGTTCGCCAAGAACGGCGTCGATGCGGCCACCGCGTTCAAGCGCACCCTCAACTCCAGCCACGAGGTCAACGCTTTGAGCGTGGCCAAGGGACAACTGGATGTGGCGACTTTCAACACCGAAAGCTGGGACCGTCTGGAAGTCACCCAACCGGACAAGGCTGCGCTGCTCAAGGTGATCTGGAAGTCGCCGCTGATCCCCGCCGATCCGCTGGTGTGGAGCAAGGCCTTGAGCGATAGCGAGAAGCAAAAGATCCGCGATTTCATCTTCAGCTATGGCGACACCGAGTCCGAGAAAGCGGTGCTCAAGGGCATGCAGCTGGGCAAGTTCCTGGCCTCCAACGACGACCAGTTGCTGCCGATCCGTCAGCTTGAGCTGTTCAAGCAGCGCACCACGATCAGCGCCGACGCCAAGCTCGATGCTGCGGACAAGGCCAAGCGCCTGGGCGAGATCGATGCCCAACTGGCGAAGCTGCAAGAGCGCCTGACTTTGCTCGAGAAAAGCGCCGACAAAAAGAGCGCGGCCAACGCCGGCTGATCACCGCGCGGAGCCCTTGTAGGAGCGAGCTTGCTCGCGAAGAACTCAAGAGCGCCGTGTTTCTCCCGATTTCCCGCGTCATCGTTAACGACCATCGCGAGCA
>DQGF01000145.1:12806-15253 GCA_003525045.1 Pseudomonas sp.
GCGAGCAAGCTCGCTCCTACATAGAGGGAGACACATGACCACTCTGCACGCTGAAGCTGTCGGCAAGCGTACCTGGCCGCAATACGCCGGTTGGGGCCTGTTCCTGGTCCTGCTGGCCTGGGCCTGGCGCGGCGCCGAAATGAACCCGATGGCGCTGTACCGCGACTCGGGAAACATGGCGACCTTCGCCGCCGATTTCTTCCCGCCTGACTTCCATGAATGGCGGGCTTACCTCAAGGAGATGATCGTCACCGTACAAATCGCCCTGTGGGGCACGGTGCTGGCGATTGTCTGCTCGATACCCCTGGGGATTCTCTGCTCTGAGAACATCACGCCCTGGTGGATTCACCAGCCGCTGCGCCGGGTGATGGATGCCTTCCGTTCGATCAACGAAATGGTGTTCGCCATGTTGTTTGTGGTGGCGGTCGGGCTGGGACCATTTGCCGGGGTGCTGGCGCTGTGGATCAGCACCACCGGAGTGCTGGCCAAGCTGTTCGCCGAAGCGGTCGAGGCCATCGATCCCGGCCCGGTCGAGGGCGTCCGCGCCACCGGTGCCAGCGCCCTGCAAGAGGTGATCTACGGGGTGATTCCGCAAGTGATGCCGCTGTGGGTGTCCTACGCGCTCTACCGATTCGAGGCCAACGTACGCTCGGCGACGGTGGTGGGGATGGTCGGTGCCGGCGGGATCGGGGTGATTCTCTGGGAGAACATCCGCGCTTTCCAGTTCGTCCAGACCTGCGCGGTGCTGCTGGTGATCATCGTCGTCGTGAGCCTGATCGACATTCTGTCGCAACGCCTGCGCAAGCGGTTCATCTGAATTCAGAGGGGTGCCCCTGGGCGCTTTTTTTTAAGCATGCAGTTGTCTAGACAAGATGAACCGGTGTATCGCGAACTGGCCGACATCCTGCGTCGTGAGCTGGCCGATTATCAGGCCGGGGATTTCCTGCCGGCGGAAGTGCAGTTGGCCGAACGTTTCGGGGTCAACCGCCATACCCTGCGCCGCGCCATCGATGAGCTGGTGTTCGAAGGCAGCCTGTTGCGCCGTCAGGGCAAGGGCACCCAGGTGCTGGAACGGCCGCTGATTTATCCGATGGCCGCCGACAGTGCCTACAGCCAGTCGTTGTCGGCCCAAGGGCTGGGCGTCGAGGCGGTGTTGCTCAAGCGTCGTTACTGCTTCGCCAGCCGTGAAGAAGCGCAACACCTCGGTCTTGCCGAGATGGCGCCGATGATCGAATTGCAAACCCTGCGCAAGCTCGATCATCAACCGGTCAGCCTGATCCGTCATCGCTACTGCGCCAGCCACGCGCCGTTGCTGGCGGACTACACCGGCGGTTCCTTGCGTCAGTACTTGAGCGAACGGGACCTGCCACTGACCCGCACCCTGAGCCTGATCGGCGCCCGTTTACCCAGCCGCGAAGAAGCCGCGTTGCTGATGATGCCCCGGCATTTGCCGGCGCTGAGCGTGTTCACCCTTTCCCGCGATCGCGACGGCCGCCCGGTGGAACTGGCCCAGTCCACCAGCCGTTCGGATCGCTTCCAGTACCAGGTCGTCACCTGATGGAGAACTCAACCATGAATCCTGTCCTTCACGACTCGCGGCAACACTGGATCGGCGTGCTGGCCCGCGCCCGTCGCAGCGAACTGCAGCCTCACGAAGCGGCGCTTCGCGATATCGAATACCAATTGATCCGCGCCCCGGAAATCGGCATGACCCTGGTCCGTGGCCGCATGGGCGGCAACGGTGCGCCCTTCAACGTCGGTGAAATGAGCGTGACCCGCTGCGTGGTGCGCCTGGCCGACGGTCGCACCGGATACAGCTACCTGGCGGGCCGCGACAAGGTCCACGCCGAGTTGGCGGCCCTGGCCGACGCGCATTTGCAGGGCGCGCAACAGCGTCATTGGTTCGATCAAGTGATCACGCCGCTGGCCAACGCCCAGGCACAACGCCGGGCGCAGAAAGACGCGGAAACCGCTGCCACCAAAGTCGAATTTTTCACCCTCGTGCGAGGAGAAAACTGATGAGCACCCCCCTGTTGCAACCGGCGTTTACCGACCCGGTCCTCGATGCCCAGCGCGGTTTTCGCGCCGCGCTCAAGGCGCTGGCCGGCCCCGGATTGATCCAGACCCTGCACGCCACGCCCAGCCTTGAAGGGTTGGCGCCGGCCACCTATGCGTTGTGCCTGGCCTTGCTGGATGCCGACACACCGCTGTGGCTGGCACCGGCCTTCGACACACCGGCGATCCGCGCGAATCTGGCATTCCACTGCGGCTGCCCGCTGACGCCGCGCCGGGAAACCGCGCGATTTGCCTTGCTCGGTGCCGAGGATCTGCTCGACCTCAGCGGCTTCGAGCAGGGCAACGACCGCTACCCCGATCAGTCCTGCACTTTGCTGGTTCAGCTGCCGAGCCTCGACGGCGGGGCAGGGCTGGCCTGGCGCGGGCCGGGG
>DQGF01000145.1:15557-18888 GCA_003525045.1 Pseudomonas sp.
CCTGGCGCGGACCGGGGATCGAAACCGAACACCCGGTCAGCCTGCCCCTGGCCGAGGGTTTCTGGCGCGAGCGCGAACGGCGCAACGAATTCCCTCGCGGGCTGGACCTGTTTTTCACCGCTGGTCACGACTTTATCGGTCTGCCACGCAGCACCCGCATCGCACAGGAGCGTGTCTGATGTACGTAGCCGTCAAGGGTGGCGAACAGGCCATCGACAATGCCCACCGTCTGCTGGCGAAAAAGCGCCGTGGCGACACCTCGGTCACTGAACTGAGCGTCGAGCAGATCCGTCAGCAATTGCCGCTGGCGGTGGCGCGGGTCATGAGCGAAGGCTCGCTGTACGACGAAGAACTGGCCGCGCTGGCGATCAAACAAGCGGCGGGTGATTTGGTTGAAGCCATCTTCCTGCTGCGCGCCTACCGCACCACCTTGCCGCGTTTCAGCCCGAGCCTGCCGATCGACACCTCAAACATGCAGCTCAATCGGCGCTTGTCGGCCACCTTCAAGGACGTGCCCGGCGGGCAGTTGCTGGGGCCGACCTTCGATTACACCCATCGTCTGCTGGACTTCGCACTGCTCGCCGAAGGCGACTATCCGGGGCCGCAAACTACCCCGAACGCCAGCCTTGAACCCTGCCCACGGGTTCTGGGTTTGCTGGCCAAGGAAGGTTTGATCAAGAACGAGTCCGACAACAGCGACACCGTGGCCGACATCACCCGCGACCCGCTGGAACTGCCCGCCAGCCGCGCCCAGCGCTTGCAGGCCCTGGCCCGTGGCGACGAAGGGTTTCTGCTGGCGCTGGGGTATTCCACTCAACGGGGCTATGGCCGCAACCATCCGTTCGCCGGGGAGATTCGCATCGGTGAAGTGGAGGTGTGGATCGATCCCGAAGAGCTGGGTTTCCCCATCTGCCTGGGCAGTATCGAAGTGACCGAATGCGAGATGGTCAACCAGTTCGTCGGCTCCGCCACCGAGCTGGCGCAGTTCACCCGCGGTTATGGCCTGGCCTTCGGCCACGCCGAGCGCAAGGCCATGGGCATGGCGCTGGTCGACCGCGCCCTGCGTGCCGAGGAATTCAACGAAGAGATCGTGTCCCCGGCGCAACAGGAGGAATTCGTGCTGATGCACTGCGACAACGTCGAGGCCGCCGGGTTTGTCTCGCACCTCAAATTGCCTCACTACGTGGATTTCCAGGCCGAACTGGAGCTGATCCGCAAACTGCGCAAGCCGGCCGAGGGCCACAGCCATGAATGACCTGAGCAACCCCATGAAGGGCCGGGCGCCACCGCGGGACGCGGCGTATAACTTCGCCTACCTCGACGAGCAAACCAAACGCATGATCCGCCGTGCCTTGCTCAAGGCCGTGGCCATCCCCGGTTACCAGGTGCCGTTCGGCGGGCGCGAAATGCCGTTGCCTTACGGTTGGGGCACCGGCGGCATGCAGTTGACCGCCGCGATTCTCGGGGCCGACGACGTACTCAAGGTCATCGACCAGGGCGCGGACGACACCACCAACGCGGTGTCGATTCGCCGCTTTTTCGCCCGCACCGCTGGGGTCGCCACCACTGAAAGCACGCCGGATGCCACGGTGATCCAGACTCGTCACCGCATCCCGGAAACGCCGCTGCACGCTGAGCAGATCATGGTCTATCAGGTGCCGATTCCCGAGCCTTTGCGCTTTATCGAACCCTCGGAAACCGAGACCCGCACCCTGCACGCGCTCAATGATTACGGGGTGATGCACGTCAAACTCTACGAGGACATTGCCACCTTCGGCCACATTGCCACGGCCTACGCCTACCCGGTGATGGTGGACGAACGCTACGTGATGGACCCCTCGCCGATTCCCAAATTCGATAACCCGAAACTCGACATGAGCCCAGCGCTGATGCTGTTCGGCGCCGGTCGGGAAAAGCGTTTGTACGCGGTGCCGCCGTACACGCGAGTCACCAGCCTCGACTTCGAGGATCACCCCTTTGAAGTGCAGAAGTGGGACGAGTGCTGCGCCATTTGCGGCAGCCACGATTCGTTCCTCGACGAACTGATCATCGACGACGCCGGGACCCAGAGTTTCGTCTGTTCCGACACTTATTACTGCGCCCAGCGCGTCAGCCAGCAGGAGCAGGGCCAATGAACCAGGCGCTGAAGAACCAACGGTCCACCGCCACCGCCGAGCCCTTGCTGCGAGTGCGTGACCTGTCGTTGCTGTACGGCCTGGAGAAGGGCTGTCAGGACGTCAGCTTCGACTTGTACCCAGGTGAAGTACTGGGGATTGTCGGCGAGTCCGGTTCCGGCAAGTCGACCTTGCTCTCGTTGCTCAGCGGCCGCCTGCCGCCCCAGCGCGGCTGCATCGGTTACCGCGACAAGCAAGGGCAATGGATCGACCTGTACAGCGCCAGCGAAGCCGAGCGCCGGACCTTGCTACGCACCGAGTGGGGCTTCGTCGAACAGAACCCGCGGGACGGTTTGCGCATGGGCGTTTCCGCCGGGGCCAACATCGGCGAGCGCCTGATGGCCCAAGGTGTACGCAATTACCAGCAACTGCGCGGGGCCGGGATCGACTGGCTGAGCCAGGTGGAAATCGACCCGCTGCGCATCGACGACTTGCCACGGACCTTCTCCGGCGGCATGCAGCAGCGGCTGCAGATTGCCCGCAACCTGGTATCGAGTCCGCGACTGGTGTTCATGGATGAGCCGACTGGCGGACTCGACGTGTCGGTGCAGGCGCGTTTGCTCGACCTGCTGCGCGGGTTGGTGCGTGAACTGGACCTGGCGGTGGTGATCGTCACCCATGACCTGGCCGTGGCCCGCCTGCTGGCGGATCGACTGATGGTGATGCGCCGTTCACGGGTGGTGGAAACCGGCCTGACCGACCAGATCCTCGATGATCCGCAGCACCCTTACTCGCAACTGTTGGTGTCTTCGGTGCTGCAGCCGTGAAGTCCCGCCCATCTGTGGAAAATCGAGCGATGAATACCTTGATCGAGGTCCGTGACCTCTCGAAAACCTTCACCCTGCATCAACAGCATGGCGTGGTCCTGAACGTGCTGCGCGGGGTGGATTTCAGCGTGGCGGGCGGTGAATGCCTGGTGCTGCATGGCCAGTCCGGTGCGGGTAAAAGCACCTTGCTGCGCACGCTGTATGGCAACTACCTGCCGGCTGGCGGCAGTATCCGCGTGCAGCACGACGGTCACTGGCTGGAACTGGTGGGCGCCGAGCCGCGGGACATTCTGCAAGTGCGCCAGCGGACCCTGGGCTATGTCAGTCAGTTCCTGCGGGTGATCCCGCGGGTGGCGTGTCTGGATGTGGTGATGGAACCGGCCCTGGCCC
>DQGF01000145.1:19159-19299 GCA_003525045.1 Pseudomonas sp.
GCGTGTCTGGATGTGGTAATGGAGCCGGCCCTGGCCCGTGGCTGGTCGAGAAGCCTGTCGCAATCGCGCGCGGAGCTGTTGCTCAGTCGTCTGAACATTCCACAACGCCTGTGGCAACTGGCACCCGGCACCTTCTCCGG
>DQGF01000608.1 GCA_003525045.1 Pseudomonas sp.
GAGATGGAAGTGCGCGATCTGTTGAGCACTTACGATTTCCCAGGTGATGACACTCCGATCATCATCGGTTCAGCGCTGATGGCGTTGAATGGTCAAGACGACAACGAGATGGGCACCACTGCCGTCAAGAAGTTGGTCGAGACGCTGGATAGCTATATTCCGCAGCCTGAGCGCGCTATCGACAAGCCGTTCCTGATGCCGATCGAGGATGTATTCTCGATCTCCGGTCGCGGTACTGTTGTGACTGGTCGTGTTGAGCGGGGCATTGTCCGCATTCAGGAAGAAGTTGAGATTGTTGGTCTTCGTGACACTGTCAAAACTACCTGCACTGGTGTTGAAATGTTCCGCAAGCTGCTCGACGAAGGTCGTGCTGGCGAGAACTGCGGCGTATTGCTGCGCGGTACCAAGCGTGATGATGTTGAGCGTGGCCAGGTTCTGGTCAAGCCGGGCACTGTCAAGCCGCATACCAAGTTCACTGCTGAAGTTTACGTTCTGAGCAAGGAGGAGGGTGGTCGTCATACGCCATTCTTCAAGGGTTACCGTCCACAGTTCTACTTCCGTACAACTGATGTGACTGGTAACTGCGAGCTGCCAGAAGGCGTTGAAATGGTGATGCCGGGTGATAACGTTCAAATGACCGTTACCCTGATCAAAACCATCGCGATGGAAGATGGCCTGCGTTTCGCTATCCGTGAGGGCGGTCGTACCGTCGGCGCTGGTGTCGTAGCAAAAGTCATCGAGTAAGTTGTTGTAATGTCTTTTTCGGGCCGGCATAATGGTCGGCCTGATTTTGTTTTAGGTCAGTAGCTCAATTGGCAGAGCGACGGTCTCCAAAACCGTAGGTTGGGGGTTCGATTCCCTCCTGACCTGCCAGATTCACTTGGTGGGTTTGGCTTTCTTTTCACAGGATCTTCATAGATGACTCCTAAAGCTGAAGCTCAAGGCTCTCGCTTCGATCTGCTCAAGTGGCTAATAGTAGTCGCTTTGGTGGTTGTTGGCGTTGTTGGCAATCAGTATTACTCTGCTTCGCCGATCCTGTACCGCGTACTTGCTTTGCTTGTCATTGCTGCTGTAGCTGCCTTTGTAGGCCTGCAGACAGTCAAGGGCAAGTCTTTCTTTGTACTGGTGAAGGAAGCTCGCACCGAGATTCGTAAAGTCGTATGGCCAACTCGCCAAGAAACCACGCAGACCACGTTGATTGTTGTGGCTGTTGTACTGGTTATGGCGTTGCTGTTGTGGGGGCTTGATTCCCTGCTCGGCTGGCTTGTCTCCTTGATTGTCGGCTAAGGGTGTCCCGTGGCTAAGCGTTGGTACGTTGTGCATGCTTACTCCGGTTACGAGAAGCATGTCATGCGCTCGTTGGTAGAGCGCGTAAAGCTGGCTGGCATGGAAGATGGCTTCGGCGAAATTCTGGTTCCCACTGAAGAAGTGGTTGAAATGCGTAATGGCCAGAAACGCAAAAGCGAGCGCAAGTTCTTCCCAGGTTATGTGCTGGTCCAGATGGACATGAATGAGGGTACTTGGCACTTGGTCAAGGATACGCCTCGGGTGATGGGTTTCATCGGCGGTACTGCTGATAAGCCTGCGCCGATCACGGATAAAGAGGCAGAAGCGATTCTGCGTCGTGTTGCTGATGGTAGCGACAAGCCGAAGCCGAAGACGTTGTTCGAGCCAGGTGAGTCGGTACGTGTCAACGACGGACCGTTTGCCGATTTTACTGGCACGGTTGAAGAAGTTAACTACGAAAAGAGCCGGATCCAAGTGGCAGTGCTCATTTTCGGACGCTCTACTCCGGTAGAGTTGGAGTTCAGTCAGGTCGAAAAGGTCTAGCTGAGCAAGCATCCCAACCCCGCAGCCTCAGGCTGTGGGGTTTTGTCGTCACTGGGATAAACGCGCAAGTAACCGGGGAGCCTTTCGAGGCGTTCGAACCCGTAATTGGAGTGCCTCATGGCCAAGAAAATTACCGCTTACATCAAGCTGCAAGTGAAGGCCGCTCAGGCTAACCCAAGCCCACCTGTTGGTCCTGCTCTGGGTCAGCACGGCGTGAACATCATGGAATTCTGCAAGGCTTTCAACGCCCGTACTCAGGGTATTGAGCCAGGTCTGCCGACTCCAGTGATCATCACTGTCTACAGCGACCGTAGCTTCACTTTCGAAACCAAATCCACCCCTGCTTCGGTTCTGCTGAAGAAGGCGGCCGGTCTGGCTAGCGGTTCCGCTCGTCCGAACACCGTTAAGGTTGGCACCGTGACCCGTGCTCAGCTGGAAGAAATCGCGAAAACCAAAAACGCGGATCTGACTGCAGCTGATATGGATGCAGCCGTGCGTACTATCGCCGGTTCTGCTCGTAGCATGGGCCTTAACGTGGAGGGTGTGTAATGGCTAAGCTGACCAAGCGTCAAAAGGCTATCGCTGGCAAAATCGAAGCAGGCAAGTCCTACAACTTTGTAGACGCTGCTGCACTGCTGGCTGAGCTGTCGACTGTCAAGTTCAGCGAGTCGTTCGACGTTGCTGTAAACCTGGGTGTTGACCCGCGTAAATCCGACCAGGTCGTTCGTAGCGCTACTGTGCTGCCACACGGCACTGGCAAGACCGTTCGCGTTGCTGTGTTCACCCAGGGTCCAGCTGCCGAGGCCGCTCTGGCTGCCGGCGCAGACCGTGTAGGCATGGACGACCTGGCTGCCGAAATGAAAGGCGGCGACCTGAATTATGACGTAGTCATCGCATCCCCGGATGCCATGCGCGTTGTGGGTCAGTTGGGTCAGATCCTCGGCCCACGTGGCCTGATGCCTAACCCTAAAGTCGGCACCGTAACTCCAGACGTAGCTACCGCGGTTAAAAACGCCAAGGCTGGTCAGGTTCGTTATCGCACCGACAAAAACGGCATCATTCACACCTCCGTTGGCAAAGTCGGCTTTGATGCCGTCAAGCTGAAGGAAAACGTTGAAGCCCTGATCTCTGATCTGAAGCGTATCAAGCCGGCTTCCTCGAAAGGCATTTATGTCAAGCGCATCACCCTGAGCACCACCATGGGTCCGGGCCTGGTCATCGACCAAGGTTCGCTGGAAGCGTAAGACGAAAATTGGCGCAATTGATTGCGCCAATTGAAAGATTGGGGTCCCTGCCTGGCGGGGGCTATCCAAGACCGTAGGCGACGCAAGTCTTAAACCATAAGCCTACGCAGATGGTGCTCCCGGTTCCTTACCGAATCAGACACCAAAACGACATCTGGCCTCGGTTGGATGAAACGGTAACAAGCAGGAGTTTTTCCCGTGGCAATTAAACTTGAAGACAAGAAGGCCATCGTCGCTGAAGTCAACAAGGCTGCCCAAGTTGCTCTGTCCGCTGTCGTGGCTGATGCCCGTGGCGTAACAGTAGGCGCTATGACCGGACTCCGTAAAGAGGCTCGTGAAGCTGGCGTTTACGTACGTGTTGTACGTAACACCCTGCTCAAGCGCGCCGTTGCTGGCACTCAATATGACGTGCTCAACGACGTGTTCACCGGCCCGACCTTGATTGCATTCTCCAAAGAACATCCGGGCGCTGCTGCCCGTATCTTCAAAGAGTTCGCAAAAGGTCAGGACAAGTTCGAGATCAAGGCAGCTGCGTTCGAGGGCAAGTTCCTCGCAGCTAATCAGATCGACGTACTGGCAAGCCTGCCGACCCGTGACGAAGCAATTTCTCAGCTGATGAGCGTGATTCAAGGCGCAACCAGCAAATTGGCTCGTACTCTGGCGGCTCTTCGCGACCAGAAAGAAGCTGCTGCAGCCTAAGGCTGAGCGACTCCTTTCAGCGTTTTTTGTTTATTTCGATGGCCGCGTAGGCTGTCACCCCAATACAGGAATTTATAGTCATGTCTCTGACTAACGACCAAATCATCGAAGCAATCGGCGAAAAATCCGTTCTGGAAATCGTTGAGCTGATCAAGGCCATGGAAGAGAAGTTCGGCGTTTCCGCTGCCGCTGCTTCCGCAGGTCCAGCCGCTGTTGCTGCCGTTGTTGAAGAACAAACTGAATTCAACGTCAATCTGGTTGAGACTGGCGAGAAGAAAGTTAACGTGATCAAGGCTGTACGTGAGCTGACCGGTCTGGGCTTGAAAGAAGCCAAGGCAGTAGTTGACGGCTGCCCAGGCATGGTTCTGGAAGCAGTATCGAAAGACGCTGCTGACAAAGCCAAGGCTGTTCTGGAAGAAGCAGGCGCTAAAGTCGAGCTGAAGTAAGCATCGACTTTGCGTCTCCAGCCCGAGCGTTAAGCGAAAGGCTGATGGCTGGTGGCTCTTGCCACCGGCCTTTTTCCGTTATTGGCAACCGACTGGGTCGGGACCGATAACGAGCTGTAACCACCCGATGCGGTGGCGCAAACCATGGGGTTTGCACGATTTTCTGGCTGCTCCCGTCGGGAGGGGCCAAACAAGCAGGTGACCAAGCTGGGGAACGCTGATGGCTTACTCATATACTGAGAAAAAACGTATCCGCAAGGACTTTAGCAAGTTGCCGGACGTCATGGATGTGCCGTATCTCCTGGCAATCCAGCTGGATTCGTATCGTGAATTCTTGCAGGCGGGAGCGACTAAAGATCAGTTCCGCGACGTGGGCCTGCATGCGGCCTTCAAATCCGTTTTCCCGATCATCAGCTACTCCGGCAATGCTGCGCTGGAGTACGTCGGTTATCGCCTGGGCGAACCGGCATTTGATGTCAAAGAATGCGTATTGCGCGGTGTAACTTACGCCGTACCTTTGCGGGTAAAAGTGCGCCTGATCATTTTCGACAAAGAATCGTCGAACAAAGCGATCAAGGACATCAAAGAGCAAGAAGTCTACATGGGTGAAATCCCCCTGATGACCGAAAACGGTACCTTCGTAATCAACGGTACCGAGCGAGTAATCGTTTCCCAGCTGCACCGTTCCCCGGGCGTGTTCTTCGACCACGACCGTGGCAAGACGCACAGCTCCGGCAAACTGCTGTACTCCGCGCGCATCATTCCTTACCGCGGTTCGTGGGTTGAGTTTGAATACGACCAGAAGAACCTGCTCTACGTCCGCA
>DQGF01000606.1:0-150 GCA_003525045.1 Pseudomonas sp.
TACCGAAGGACTCACTGAAGTTGCCGTAAAAGAGGCTCAACCTGTGGTGGAGCAAATCGCCGAAACCCCGCCGGAACTGGAGCCTGCTCCCCCTGCGGTAGTGGCCGAGCCTGCGGTGGCGGCGCCTGCGATTGCCATTCCCGGCCTGGA
>DQGF01000606.1:490-610 GCA_003525045.1 Pseudomonas sp.
GAGCTCTCGCAACTGCAGTTCAATATCCGCGTGCTGGAACAGGCGCTGGATGTGTCCTACCCGTTGCTGGAGCGGCTGAAGTTTCTGCTGATCTTCTCCAGCAACCTGGACGAGTTCTTC
>DQGF01000606.1:924-1076 GCA_003525045.1 Pseudomonas sp.
AACCTGGACGAGTTCTTCGAGATTCGTGTGGCCGGTCTGAAGAAACAGATCACTTTTGCGCGTGAGCAAGCCGGCGCCGATGGCCTGCAACCGCATCAGGCCCTGGCCCGGATCAGCGAGCTGGTACACGGTCACGTCGACCGCCAGTACGC
>DQGF01000606.1:1372-1629 GCA_003525045.1 Pseudomonas sp.
GGTCACGTCGACCGCCAGTACGCGATCCTCAACGATATTCTGTTGCCGGAACTGGAAAAGCATCAGGTCCGCTTCATCCGTCGTCGTCACTGGACCACCAAGATCAAAACCTGGGTGCGCCGCTATTTCCGCGACGAGATCGCGCCGATCATTACCCCGATCGGCCTCGACCCGACGCACCCGTTCCCGTTGCTGGTGAACAAGAGTCTGAACTTCATCGTCGAACTCGAAGGTATTGACGCCTTCGGTCGCGATTC
>DQGF01000606.1:1877-9435 GCA_003525045.1 Pseudomonas sp.
GGTAAACAAGAGCCTGAACTTCATCGTCGAGCTCGAAGGTATCGACGCCTTCGGCCGTGATTCCGGTCTGGCGATCATCCCGGCCCCGCGTCTGCTGCCGCGTGTCATCAAGTTGCCGGAAGAAGTCGGCGGCCCTGGCGACAACTATGTGTTCCTGTCGTCGATGATCCACGCGCACGCCGATGACCTGTTCCAGGGCATGAAGGTCAAGGGCTGCTATCAATTCCGTCTGACCCGTAACGCCGACCTTTCCGTCGACACCGAAGATGTCGAAGACCTGGCCCGCGCCTTGCGCGGCGAGTTGTTCTCCCGTCGCTACGGTGACGCGGTGCGTCTGGAAGTGGCCGATACCTGCCCGAAACACCTGTCCGACTACTTGCTCAAGCAGTTCAACCTGCACGAGACCGAGCTGTATCAGGTCAACGGCCCGGTCAACCTGACCCGGTTGTTCAGCATCACCGGTCTCGACAGTCAGCGCGAGCTGCAGTACCTGCCGTTCACGCCGCAGATCCCGAAACTGCTGCAGAACAGCGAGAACATTTTCAGCGTGATCAGCAAGCAGGACATCCTGTTGCTGCACCCGTTCGAGTCGTTCACTCCGGTGGTCGACCTGCTACGCCAGGCGGCCAAGGACCCGCATGTATTGGCGGTCCGTCAGACCCTGTACCGCTCCGGTGCCAACTCGGAAATCGTCGATGCACTGGTCGATGCGGCGCGTAACGGCAAGGAAGTCACCGCGGTGATCGAATTGCGCGCGCGGTTCGATGAAGAATCGAACCTGCAACTGGCCAGCCGTCTGCAAGCGGCCGGTGCAGTGGTGATCTACGGCGTGGTCGGATTCAAGACCCACGCCAAGATGATGCTGATTCTGCGTCGCGAGGCCGGCGAGATTGTACGTTACGCGCACTTGGGTACCGGCAACTACCACGCGGCCAACGCCCGTCTGTACACCGACTACAGCTTGCTGACTTCCGACGACGCCTTGTGCGAAGACGTCGGCAAACTGTTCAGCCAGTTGATCGGCATGGGCAAGACACTGCGCATGAAGAAGCTGCTGCACGCGCCCTTCACCTTGAAAAAGGGCATGCTCGACATGATCGCCCGGGAGACTCAGTTCGCTCTCGACGGCAAACCGGCGCACATCATTGCCAAGTTCAACTCGCTGACCGATCCGAAGATCATCCGCGCGCTGTACAAGGCCAGTCAGTCCGGGGTGCGTATCGATCTGGTGGTGCGCGGCATGTGCTGCCTGCGGCCGGGCATCGCCGGGGTCTCGCACAACATTCACGTGCGCTCGATCATCGGTCGTTTCCTGGAGCACACCCGGGTCTTCTACTTCCTCAACGGCGGTGAGGAGCAGATGTTCCTGTCCAGCGCCGACTGGATGGAACGCAACCTCGACAAGCGCGTCGAGACTTGCTTCCCGGTCGAGGGCAAGAAGCTGATCATGCGGGTGAAGAAAGAGCTGGAGCTTTATCTCACCGACAACACCCACAGCTGGAGCCTGCAGGCGGACGGTCGCTACATCCGCAACACGCCGACCGGCAACCAGAACCCGCGCAGCGCCCAGGCAACCTTGCTGGAGCGTTTGGGCAGTCCGATTCTGGCGGTGCGTTAATACGCAAAACCTGTGGGAGCGAGCCTGCTCGCGAAGAGGGCATCACATTCGACATCAATGTTGACTGGTCAGCCGCTTTCGCGAGCAGGCTCGCTCCCACATGGGGATTGCACCGTCTGCTGAACTGCGCGCATAAAAAAGGCCTTCCGAAGAAGGCCTTTTTCAATTTCAGCGAACGTTAAGCACGAACCCGACCCGGGTCAGCCATTCCGCTTCGAGGGCGAAGTCGGCCTGGGTCAGTTGGTTTTCATCCAGCCAGTTTTCCGGGAACAACACATCCAGGCTGTCGCCGTTGGCGTACAGCACGACCTGAGGCATGGCCTGGGTGCCACGGATGTGATGGAACAGGATCGCAAAGCGTAGCAGCACGCACAGGCGAATCAGCTTGATGCCTTCATCGCCGAAATCGGCAAACTTGTCCCGGGGAATATTGCGGCGGTGACCGCGCACCAGCAGCGCAAGCATCAGCTGGTCTTCGCGGGAGAATCCGGCCAGGTCCGAGTGCTCGATCAGGTAGGCGCCGTGCTTGTGGTAGTGATAGTGAGCGATGTCCAGGCCCACTTCATGAACCTTGGCCGCCCAGCCCAGCAGTTCGCGCCAGACGCCGTCATCCAGTTCCCAATCCTCGGCCACCTGATCGAACGCGTGCAGCGCCTTGCGTTCGACCCGCGCCGCTTGTTCCAGATCGACGTGATAACGCTCCATCAGCGAGCTGAGGGTGCGCTCGCGGACGTCTTCGTGGTGATGACGACCCAGCAGGTCATAGAGCACGCCTTCGCGCAGGGCGCCTTCACAGTGGTCCATGCGTTGCAGTTCAAGGGCATCGAAGATGGCTTCGAGAATCGCCAGGCCAGCCGGGAAGATCGCCCGGCGGTCAGGCTTGATGCCTTCGAAGTCGATCTTGTCGACGTCACCGAGCTTGAACAGCTTGCGCTTGAGCCAGGCCAGACCTTCGGCGTTCACTTCGCCGGCGCCATGCCCACCGGCCTTCAGCGCCAGGCCGATCGCCCGAATGGTGCCCGAGGAGCCGATGGCTTCATCCCAGGTCAGGCGGTGCAGGGCGTGTTCGATGCTCATGATCTCCAGCCGCGCTGCCGTGTACGCCTGGGCATAGCGGGCTGGGGTGATCTTGCCATCCTTGAAATAGCGCTGGGTATAGCTGACGCAGCCCATTTGCAGGCTTTCGCGCAGCAACGGCTCGAAGCGCTGGCCAATGATAAATTCGGTACTGCCACCGCCGATGTCGGCCACCAGGCGCTTGCCCGGGGTATCGGCGAGGGTATGGGACACGCCGAGATAGATCAGGCGCGCTTCTTCACGCCCGGAGATGACTTCCACCGGGTGGCCGAGGATTTCTTCGGCGCGACGGATGAACTCGATGCGGTTACGGGCCTCACGCAAGGCGTTGGTGCCAACGATTCGCACGGCGCCCAGCGGCATACCGTTGATCAGTTGGGCGAAACGCTTCAGGCAATCGAGCCCGCGTTGCATGGATTCTTCGCTGAGCTGGCGCTCCTCATCGATACCGGCGGCCAGCTGAACCTTCTCCCCGAGACGTTCGAGAATACGGATTTCGCTGTTCTGGGCCTTGGCCACGACCATGTGAAAGCTGTTGGAGCCCAGGTCGATTGCGGCGATCAGGGACAGATTCTTGGCTTGGGATTGCGGCATGATCAGGGGGTCTCGGTCGATAACCCCGACATCGTGCCACGATCAAACGCTCGCGCCAACGCGTAGGAGCTGCCGAAGGCTGCGATCTTTTACCACGGGAGTATTTGCGGTGTTGCGGATGGCCTCTTCGCGGGCAAGCCTCGCTCCTACAGAGATTTGATTTTGTCCGCGATTCCGCGAACGAAGCAAAACCTGTAGGAGCGAGGCTTGCCCGCGAAGACGGCTTCGAAGGCGCCGAAGATCCCCTTCTCCGTTCCAGGTAGCGCGGCACTGAGGGACAAGGGGTAGCAGAGCAGGAAGTAACCGAGGGCCACCAAGCCGTAGACCATGAACGGAACAGTTCGATGTAAGTGCGGGCAAAGCTGCGCGGCAGGGGTTTTTTCGAAATGCGCATGACCATGATCAGCAAGCCGATCAGTCCACCTCCGATAAACGCCACCAGTGATAGCACCAGGGTTCATTGCAGGCCCGTGAGCAGGTTGCGTACGACGTCCCAGAAAGTGACATCGCTCATTGGCCGCTCCTTGCGCTGCTCTTGGACAGGCAGCGGCGGCCGATCCAGTTCAGCAATTGGCGGATCAACAGCGCCATGCACAAGTAGAGCAGCGTGGACGGGGCGTAGGTAGCATGAAGCTGGCAAACAAGGCGGCGAGGAGGGCGCTGTAATGCTGGGTCATGGCAAATCTCCGAATCGGCAGGGAAAGAATTCTGCGGATCGACAGAGCACGGGCCATGCCAAGATCTGGTTTGGGGAGGTCAGGCCGTGGTTTTGCTGGATTTTCTCGGTGTTATGGCCCGAGATATCGGACTGCGTTGTGCACCCGGATAGTGCATCTTTGAAACGGCAGTTCCCGCCATGGCTGGAATTGAGCTATACCCAAACTCATGCGGCGCCATAGCGAGACTCAATCATCTGCACCTTCCTGAACGCGGGAAGGGCGGCTATGATGGGCCACGTTTTTTTGCTTACAACCTGGAGACTTCCATGAGCAGCGATCTTATCAAACACGTTAGCGACGCTAGCTTCGAGGCCGACGTACTCAAGGCCGAAGGCGCTGTACTGGTCGACTACTGGGCTGAATGGTGCGGCCCTTGCAAAATGATCGCTCCTGTCCTGGACGAAATTGCCGAGACCTACAAAGGCAAGCTGACCGTTGCCAAACTGAACATCGACGAAAACCAGGAAACTCCGGCCAAGCATGGCGTGCGTGGCATCCCGACGCTGATGCTTTTCAAGAACGGCAACGTTGAAGCGACCAAGGTCGGCGCACTGTCGAAGTCGCAACTGGCCGCTTTCCTCGACGCCAACATCTAAGCGTCTTCGTAAAGTGTCCGAAAAAGGCCCCGCACTATGCGGGGCTTTTTCGTTATTGAGGGCTAGACGCTCTGAAACTCAGGTGGTACATTCGGCCCCGCACTGGTTTCTCCAATGCCCCCTGCTAGCCGTCGCCGACGCACTCCTTTTCGAATTAGTACGCGATCCTGTCGCCTTCTCTGCGGCGCGGCCTCATTAAGCCAAAAGCTTAATTTCCCCCCTCCATAAATGATTACGTCATTCCTATATGAATCTGACTGAACTCAAGCAAAAGCCGATTACCGAACTGCTCGAATTGGCCGAACAGATGGGCATAGAAAATATGGCCCGTTCGCGCAAGCAGGACGTGATTTTCTCCCTGCTCAAAAAGCACGCTAAAAGCGGCGAGGAAATCTCCGGTGATGGCGTGCTGGAGATTCTCCAGGACGGCTTCGGCTTCCTTCGCTCCGCTGACGCTTCCTATCTCGCCGGCCCTGATGACATTTACGTCTCGCCGAGCCAGATCCGTCGCTTCAACTTGCGCACCGGTGACACCATCGTTGGCAAGATCCGCCCTCCAAAGGAAGGCGAGCGTTATTTCGCACTGCTCAAGGTCGACACGATCAACTACGATCGTCCCGAGAACGCGAAAAACAAGATTCTCTTCGAGAACCTGACCCCGCTGTTCCCAACCGTGCGCATGAAAATGGAAGCCGGCAACGGTTCCACCGAAGACTTGACCGGTCGTGTCATCGACCTGTGCGCCCCGATCGGCAAAGGCCAGCGCGGACTGATCGTTGCACCGCCGAAAGCCGGTAAAACCATCATGCTGCAGAACATCGCAGCGAACATCGCGCGTAACAATCCTGAAGTTCATCTGATCGTATTGCTGATCGACGAACGTCCGGAAGAAGTAACCGAAATGCAGCGCACCGTGCGCGGCGAAGTGGTTGCCTCGACGTTCGACGAGCCGCCAACCCGCCACGTGCAGGTTGCCGAAATGGTGATCGAGAAGGCCAAGCGCCTGGTCGAGCACAAGAAAGACGTGGTGATCCTGCTCGACTCCATCACCCGTCTGGCTCGCGCCTACAACACCGTGATCCCGAGCTCCGGCAAGGTACTCACCGGTGGTGTCGATGCCCACGCCCTGGAGAAACCGAAACGTTTCTTCGGCGCCGCGCGGAACATCGAAGAAGGCGGTTCGCTGACCATCATCGCCACCGCGCTGGTTGAAACCGGCTCGAAGATGGACGAAGTGATCTACGAAGAATTCAAAGGCACGGGCAACATGGAACTGCCTCTGGATCGCCGCATCGCCGAAAAACGCGTCTTCCCGGCCATCAACATCAACCGTTCCGGCACCCGCCGCGAAGAGTTGCTGACGGCCGACGACGAGTTGCAGCGCATGTGGATCCTGCGCAAGCTGCTGCACCCGATGGACGAAATCGCTGCCATCGAGTTCCTGGTCGACAAGCTGAAAACGACCAAGACCAACGATGAGTTCTTCCTGTCGATGAAACGCAAGTAAATCGAACGGGCCAGAAAGCCGGGGAAACCCGGCTTTTTGCTATCTGATTTTTGATGAACCGGCAGTTCGTGGTTCTGAATAGAGGGGTTCGGCGCTAAACTGCCTGCCCCCGAACGCTACGGCCAACACGAGGCTCACGCATGCAGTATCGCGACTTGCGCGACTTTATCAGCGGCCTGGAAAAGCGCGGCGAACTCAAGCGCATCCAGGTTCCGGTGTCCCCAGTGCTCGAAATGACCGAGGTCTGCGACCGCACCTTGCGTGCCAAAGGTCCGGCCCTGCTTTTCGAAAAGCCCACGGGTTATGACATCCCAGTGCTCGGCAACCTGTTCGGCACCCCTGAGCGCGTAGCGCTGGGCATGGGCGCAGAGGCGGTCAGTGAACTGCGCGAAATCGGCAAGTTGCTCGCGTTCCTCAAGGAGCCTGAGCCGCCCAAAGGCCTGAAAGACGCCTGGTCCAAGCTGCCGATCTTCCGCAAGATCATCGCCATGGCGCCGAAAGTCGTCAAAGACGCGGTCTGCCAGGAAGTGGTCATCGAAGGCGACGACGTCGACCTGGCGATGCTGCCAGTGCAGACCTGCTGGCCTGGCGACGTCGGCCCGCTGATCACCTGGGGCCTGACCGTCACCAAAGGTCCGAACAAGGATCGTCAGAATCTGGGTATCTACCGTCAGCAAGTGATCGGCCGTAACAAGGTCATCATGCGCTGGTTGAGCCATCGTGGCGGCGCGCTGGATTACCGCGAGTGGTGCGAGAAGCATCCGGGCCAGCCGTTCCCGGTGTCCGTGGCCCTGGGCGCTGACCCGGCGACCATTCTCGGTGCCGTGACGCCTGTCCCGGACAGCCTCTCCGAATACGCCTTCGCCGGCCTGCTGCGCGGCAACCGCACCGAGCTGGTGAAGTGCCGTGGCAACGATCTGCAAGTGCCGGCGACTGCCGAGATCATCCTCGAAGGCGTGATCCATCCGGGCGAAATGGCCGACGAAGGTCCCTACGGCGACCACACCGGTTACTACAACGAAGTCGACAGCTTCCCGGTGTTCACCGTTGAGCGCATCACGCACCGGATCAAACCGATTTACCACAGCACCTACACCGGCCGTCCGCCGGATGAGCCGGCGATTCTCGGGGTGGCGCTGAACGAAGTGTTCGTGCCGATCCTGCAGAAGCAGTTCCCGGAGATCACCGACTTCTACCTGCCGCCTGAAGGCTGCTCTTACCGCATGGCCATCGTGACCATGAAGAAGTCGTATCCCGGCCATGCCAAGCGGGTAATGCTCGGTGTCTGGTCGTTTTTGCGACAGTTCATGTATACCAAGTTCGTTATCGTCACTGACGACGACATCAATGCACGGGACTGGAACGACGTGATCTGGGCCATCACCACGCGCATGGACCCCAAGCGCGATACGGTGATGATCGACAACACGCCGATCGACTACCTCGA
>DQGF01000606.1:9820-10108 GCA_003525045.1 Pseudomonas sp.
GAGTGGGGCCGGGTGATCGTCAAGGACGAAGCCGTGACCCAGCGGATCGATGCCATCTGGAATCAGTTAGGAATAGATTGATGCGTGTAACCTTGCAGCCCTCCGGAGCAGTGCTTGAGATTCTGCCCGGCGAGCGGATTCTCGATGGCGCGCGGCGTCTGGGCTATGAATGCCCGCAAAGCTGTCGCAATGGCAATTGCCATGTGTGCGCCGCGTTGCTGGTGGAAGGGCGGGTGGAACAGGCGGGCAATGTGCGCGACCACGGCGAGTTCTACACTTGCATAGCAG